>NZ_JAKDUI010000068.1 GCF_030457785.1 Psychrobacter sp.
ACCAATTATTAATAAACAATTTTTCAAAATTTTTTGAGTGTTTTCTAAGGTAGGAGTCTGCATGCGGATCGTAGTCTGCGATGATGAGCCATTATCGCGTGAGCGCTTGGTTAGGATTGTACAACAATCAGGTCATGAGGTAGTTGCGCAAGCAATGACAGGGCAAAAAGCCATTGTTGCTGTAAAAGCCCAGCAGCCAGACATTATTCTGCTGGATATTCGTATGCCTGAAATGGACGGTGTAAGATGTGCTCAAGAGCTTAATAAGCTTGAGCACCCTCCAGCTATTATCTTCGTCACTGCGTACGACCATTACGCCATTGCTGCTTTAAAAGCCAATGCGATTGGTTACTTATTAAAGCCAGCAAATAAAGATGAGTTGCTAGAGGCACTGAGTAAAGCTAAAAACTTAAATGCGGCACAATTAAATGAAATTCGTAAGCTTGAGGATTCAACAGCTCGGCCAGTGCGTGAGCATATTGCTGCTCGCACTCATCGCGGCGTTGAATTGGTCAAGCTCACAGATATCTACTATTTTACGGCCGACCAAAAGTACGTCAAAGTACGTCATAAAGACGGTATCATATTGATAGATGAAACTCTCAAAGAGCTTGAGCAAGAGTTCGGGGATCGTTTGTTTCGGGTACATCGCAATGCGATTATCAACCTGAGTTTCTTAGACTACTTAGAAGCCTTAGATGTGGGGCAATACCAAGTACGCTTTAAAGGAATTGATGAGACGCTGGCTGTTAGTCGTCGTCATCTGCCAATGCTACGAGATAAAATCCAGAGCATGTAACTTGCCGTTTTTATATGATAATAATCACAGCGTAATAGTCACTCCATATCATCAGACCCTTATTTATGCTTAAATAGGGGTATTTTTTTGCGTCAGCATGCAATACCTATGACCTAACTGCGCTCATCATAACGTCCATTTTTTGTGGCAAATCTGCATTATTGTTTCATGCTGACGTTATTTAGTACTGACGTGGTTCGTATCAACATTATTGAGGCTTTTTATGAGTAATCTTCAGCAACCTGCTTTGACCACCTTAAGCATTGCCACCCGCCAGAGCCCATTAGCGCTGTGGCAAGCTGAGCATATTCGAGACCGTTTATTGGAGATGTATCCGCAGATGACGGTCAATTTACTAAAAATTGTAACCAAGGGTGATAAAATTTTGGACACGCCACTGGCAAAAATTGGTGGTAAAGGATTATTTGTAAAAGAGCTCGAGCAAGCACTGTATAGTAAGCAGGCAGATATTGCGGTACATTCTTTAAAAGATGTCCCCATGGAACTGCCTGAAGGTTTAACGTTAGGCGTATATTGTAAACGCGCGGCGCCAACTGACGCTTTTGTTTCCAACACCTATGACAGCATTGATGAGTTACCGCAAGGTGCGGTAGTGGGTACCTCAAGCTTACGCCGTCAATGTCAAATCAAGGCGTATCGCCCAGATCTACAAATCAAAACCTTGCGTGGCAATGTTGGTACTCGTTTGGGTAAGTTAGATGCTGGTGAGTACGATGCCATTATCTTGGCTACTAGTGGCTTACAGCGTATCGAACTCGACGAGCGTATCCGTGGTGAGCTGGATATTGATGCTTGTTTGCCTGCAGTTGGACAGGGCGCATTGGCCATTGAGTGCCGTGAAGGTGATGATGACGTGTTAAAACTATTAGCACCGCTCAACGACGACAAAGCCCGTATTCGCCTGATAGCTGAGCGTGCCCTCAATCGCCATTTGGAAGGTGGTTGTCAAGTGCCAATCGCAGCCTATGCTGTTTTACAATTGGCCGATGACGCTGCTACTAACGATGATGATAGCAATGACAATGACAACGGAAACAATGACAACGGAAACAATGATAACGGTAACGTTCTGTGGTTACGTGGTCGAGTCGGTCAAGCAGATGGTAGTGAGCTATTAAAAGCAGAAAAGCGTGCCACTTTAGACGGTACACAAGAGGAGAGAGAAGAGCAGGCCAATCAGCTTGGTATTGCTGTCGCAGAAATGCTGCTCGCTGACGGTGCTGGTAATATATTATCAGCGATTTACAATCCTGAATAACATCCAAATAAAATAATCACTATCACAGACCAGTTTTATGCACTGGTCTGTGATTAAGCTTAAGCCTCCATCCTTTTGTCATGGTATGTCTATGTCATCAACACCTAAACACCCAACATCCATGCAGTCAATAGAACAGTTATCAATAGAGCAGCCATTAATAGAAAAACGTACCAAATCTACTGCTAGCAATCTACAAAATGACAAGCCATCATCAGCGCAAGTCGTCATCAATACTAGACCTGTAGAGCGGTCCGCCCCTTTGACAGACTACCTAGAGGCGGCAGGACTGAGTGTGATTGAGATACCGATGTTGGCATTACAGTCGCGACCCACCACGAGCGACGACATAGCATTGATGCGTCAATGGCTAGAAGGGGATTGCAAAGCACTTGTCGTCGTCAGCCCCACGGCAGCTGCTTCGGGGCTGGCTGTTTGGCAGGCGCTTGAGCGTGAACATCAAGACCAACAATCTCTAGACAATAACGAATCGGTCAATGGTCAGGCGAAAACAGATACAGCATTAGCTGACTTAAGTGCGCCTAGCCAGTTGATAGCTGTTGGTGAAGCCACTGCGTCAGTATTGAACGATGCCCAACCCCCTGTGCCAGGTCATCACGTAAAGCAGCCTAGTATTGCTAATAATGAAGGTATGCTAGCCATGCCGGAAATTGAAAGCTTAACAGCGGGTGATAAAGTTTTGATATGGCGCGGTCTTGGTGGTCGACGATTATTGGTCGATGCTCTACAGGCACGCGGTGTCCATGTCGACAGTATTGCTTGGTATGAGCGTACGATGCCCATTAACGCTAAAGAACAATACAAGCAGTGGCTTCATAGCTTTCATAGCCAAAAATATAGCAACAAGCTCCGAAAAAAAGCCTGCGAATCAGAGCACCAACTCCCAGTCGTGGTCGTAAGTAGTGGCACCGCATTTGAGTACTGGACTGATATCGTTAAAGATGTAGAAACAACGGTTGAGTCGCTTGAACCAAAAATAACTACTGATGCAACAGATAGCTTGTCACTCAGCTTATCTGATTTTTATTATGTGGTTTTGGGTGAACGCCTAGCCAATATGGTTGCCGAACAACAATTGAGACATTGTCGCGTAGAGGATTTGGCACCAGAAACCATACTTGCGGCTATAGATAGTCACACTTAGTCTCTCACATTATTTTGTTCGCTTTAAACATGTCCCAACTTGCCAACCATGGTAGTGCACTATGTCAATGAATTTTGAGCCTGAAACCAACGCCCCTTCTGAGGTTCAGCAGCGCCGACAGGCAAACATGTTACTCACACGGCTACAGTGGTTGGTAATTTTTTTACTGATAGCCGTATTGTTATGGCTCTATATTAGCCAGCAGCGGTTTCAACACAGCGTCACCGAACGCTTGCAAGGTAGTGAGCAGGTAATCAGTCGCCTAAATGACATGGATGATCGCTTGTTTGCGATGAGCCAACAGACCTTGCCTGAGCCTCGGGTTGCCGCCGGCAGCCAAGCGCAGAATCAGCTTGATCTATTACGTATTCAAATACAAGCTGCAGATAGGCTTTTGGTGGATAATAATAATAGTGCGGCTATTGAGTTACTCCGAGGACTGCATTGGCAGCTTTCGCAGAGCAGCAATGAGATTGCACCAGCGCTGACTGTCGTTATCAAAAAAGGTCTATTAAAGGATATAGAAAACCTGCAGGCACAAAGTTCGCAACCAAGTCCTTGGCAACTTCATAACCTTGCTATTCAGAATATTCAAGCATTTTTGCATAACCATGATGGTGATGCAGAAGTGAATACTGATTTACAGCCCAGTACGCAACTAAGCAGTCTGGCAGGCGGCAATAATAAAGCTATAACACGACGCCAACTCACCATTCATGAGACCATCATGACACTGAACTTAGCGATTCAGGCCAGTAATATGCGTGACCACGATCAACTGATTAGCTATCTGACGCAAGCACGCAAACAGCTTGCCGAAGAGACAGAAAGCTCCACAGGCACTGTTGGCGATGTCGATGACTCGGCTAATAGTTTGGCAATGATGGAAGCACCAAGTGATATTTCAGAGGTAATACACTGGCTGGATGAGTTGATAGCCAATGCTCCAACACCAACGCCACTACTGACCACACAGATTTTGGAAAAGCCTCAGTAGGAAGGTAGCTAATCCGTTAAAATCTGACAGAAATTCTCTGAATTTTTTGCTGGCAGGAAGTATCGTAGATACCTATTTGCCCATACATCTTCATATTTCCTTGCTTTGCACTTCATTTGAATTGCATCAACAGTAGGTGTATTGTCAGTTAACAGAAGCATCAATATTCGAGCCAATTACTAAAAAACGAAAACCGTATCGTGTAAAGGGATTTTATGACCAATTCAAAAGAAGCAGCCGCATTTACAGTAAGCAATTCAGTAGAGAATACGCCTGATGAGCTACGACAGTACCCTGTCATTCATTCTCAGCCGATTCATTGGGGTGAGATGGATGCGTTCAATCATTTAAACAACGTGGTATTTTATCGTTATGCTGAGTCAGCGCGCATTGGTTACTTACGGGCGCTAGGCATGTTTGATGGCAGTATGGTCACTGTGCTGGCACAATCTAGCTGCAAGTATTTACGTCCAGTGACTTATCCCGATACTTTGTTATTAGGCGTGCGTTGCCAGCGTTTGGGTACTACCAGTATCGTGATGGAGTATAGTTACTATAGTACGGCACAAAGCGCTGTCGTTGCGACAGCTGATGCAGTTATAGTACGTTTAGATAGTGATGGGAAGACCAAACTGCCTTGGACAAGCGAGGAGCGTGAACGCCTCGTGGCGATGGAGGCGGAAGTCGACCACACACCGGAGACTTGAGAACCAACTCGTTGCAGAAAAACTTGCAGAACTGCTTCGTATCGAGCACTTCATATCAATAGAGTGACTGACCGCAAAAAGGCACGCTAATATTGAATTAGCGTGCCTTTTTATATTTCATTAACGGTAAAGCCAATGAAGTAGTGCGAGTAGGATTTTAGTCTTTGTTTGGTGCATGGACAAAGTCAATCACGTTTAGGTCAAAGCCTGATAACGCAAAGAACTTCATTGGCGAAGACAGTAAACGCATATCACGGACGCCTAGGTGGCGTAGTATTTGCGCACCCACCCCGATACTGCGATACGGCTGCTGTGTGATGGTTGATTGTGATTCATTGTCTACCGCTTGGTCCAACGCGCTGCCCAAATCAGTTGGTTGGTTGTTACCAATCCAGACCAATACACCACGCTCTGATTTGCTAATCTCTTCCATTGCCGACTGTACGCTCCAACCGCTACGACCTGTTGTATCGTTTTTAGCAGCGAACAAATCCCGCAGCGGATGAAAACCATGAACACGAACGGTGCTGACACCTTCGCTTACGTCGCCTTTTACCAATGCTATATGCGTCTCATCAGCACCAAACTCACGAAAGCGATGCAAGGTAAATGTGCCATGCTCGGTCTCGAAGGGGCGGGTCTCTACCTCTTCTACGGTTTGCTCATTGGCAATGCGATAGTTAATGAGGTCGGCGATCGTACCCATTTTGATATCATGTTCTTTGGCAAATATTTCGAGGTCGTCACGGCGCGCCATGGTGCCATCAGCATTAATAATTTCGACGATGACGGCTGCAGGCTCAAGCCCTGCCAATCTCGCCAAATCGCAACCTGCTTCAGTATGGCCAGCGCGATGTAACACACCGCCATTTTGTGCCATGATAGGAAAAATGTGACCAGGCTGAACGATGTCTTCTGGTTTGGCCGAAGAGTAGACAGCTGCTTGTATGGTACGAGCGCGGTCAGCGGCAGAGATGCCGGTAGTGACGCCTTCAGCGGCTTCGATAGACACCGTAAAGTTGGTGCTGAATTTTGCTTCATTGCGGTCTGACATTAGCGGTAGCGCCAACTGTTGGCAGCGTGCTTGTGATAAAGTTAAGCATACCAACCCGCGTGCATGGGTAATCATGAAGTTGATATCATCGGGTCGCACATGGGTTGCTGCCATGATGATATCGCCTTCGTTTTCGCGGTCTTCGTCATCCATCAAGATGACCATTTTTCCGGCACGAATGTCTTCGATAATCTCAGGAATTGCATCTAAACTCATAGTAAGTCTCAATATTTTATTTTTAGTACATAGGTATAATTTGGCGTATAAAGTGTTATCTGCTCATTGTAGCAGTTGATACTACAAAGCATTGTTGCTGTTGGGCAAAGTGCGCTGTGATAAATTGATTCTTTAATGAATCATCTGAACTTGTACACCATTATGAGGACATTTTAACGCTTTTCATCCTCATGTGCTGATCCATCTCTAAACTATATCGCTCAATATCTCAAAAACAGTTATTCATATTTTTAAATTCAAATGTAGGTTGAGTTGATGTACGACTCGTTGACTAACTTTTTAACCAATCCATAAACTGCTTATTATGTTGCTCTCGTTGATTATCAGCAAACTCATAGAATCTCGTATCCGATAAGTTGTTTGGTAAATACTGCTGCGGATAGTAGTGATTGGGATAGTCGTGTGGGTACACATAGTTTTGACCGTAGCCTTGATTGCGCATCAGCTTAGTCACACCATTTCTCAGGTGTAGCGGTACGGGTGATGCGTCTTTTTCTGCCAAGGTCATTGCTGCATTGATTGCTTTGTACGTGCTGTTGCTTTTTGCACTGGTGGCGAGATAAACCACTACTTGCCCCAATATAATACGTGCTTCTGGCATCCCGATAGACTGCACACTACGTAATGCTGCGTCAGCGAGGAGGAGGGCATTAGGATTGGCATTACCGATATCTTCACTGGCCAAGATAACCAAACGCCGCGCGATAAAGTCAGCAGGTTCTCCGCCCACTAGCATCCGTGCCATCCAATACAGCGCCGCATCTGGGTCTGAGCCGCGCACCGACTTTATCATTGCTGAGACGATATCGTAATGCTGCTCACCATCTTTATCGTAGCGGACGAGTGCAGTCTGAGCCACACGTGCTACCAATTCATCATCGATGATGACAGTTGACTGATGCGTATCCGCTGTTTGAACGGCAAGCTCTAATAAGTTCAGTGCTTTTCTTGCGTCACCATGTGCCAGTTGGCTGATGGTATCCTGTGCTTGCAAGTCAATCGATAGCTTGTTAAGAATATTATCTTCTAAAATGGCTCGTTGTAATACGGCGTTGATCTGTTCTGCTGTCAGTGGTTCTAAGCGATAAACTTGGCAACGTGATAGTAGTGCGTTATTGACACTAAAAGATGGGTTTTCAGTCGTTGCCCCGATTAAGGTGATGTCACCAGACTCGACAGCGCCCAGCAATGCATCTTGCTGGGCTTTATTAAAACGATGAATCTCATCGATGAATACCACAGGTGACTCAAAACTCAATGAGTCTTTACTGTCTAGTACTTCTCGTAGTTGTTTGACACCTGTGTTCAATGCGGATAAAGCATGAAACGGTCGGTTAACGGCATCAGCCAGCAACATGGCGATGGTGGTTTTACCTATGCCCGCTTCACCATGCAGAATAATTGACGGTAGATGTCCTTGTTCTACTAGGCGCCTCAAGGGAGCACCTTGTGCTAATAAATGCTCCTGACCGATGATAGCATCAAGCGTCGTTGGGCGCATACGCTGAGCGAGGGGAGTGTCGGCATGAAAGTTGGGCGGCATAGAAGTCTCTACTATATAAGTTCAATCGTTATAAGTTCAATCGTTTTTATTTTGTCATATAATCGGTGATAACGGCTGTGCTATCAGTCAGTTCATTGTCACAAGAAAAACCCAAAACAACAAGCTCACGAATAAGGTGCTAAGTGTATTATGTCTCAGTCAGTTCTCAAGCAAATTTTTAAGCGATATTTGAATGATAAAGGTAATGGGCAGCAGTCACGTTCACTGACGGCTAATGAGATAGTGCTGGCACGTTCAGTATTTGGTGATAGCATCGACCTTGATGATGTTAAATTAAAGACAGCATGGTGGGTGTTAAAAAACTATGCTGTCAGTCCTAATGGCAATATTTACTTTAATTCAGCAGATTGGATAACAGATTTTAGCCAGTCGTCATTGAGCAAGCAAAGCTGGCTGATACATGAACTGACGCACATATGGCAGTTGCAGCAGGGGATAAAAGTCGTGCGTGGGGCGCTGATCGATCGTCGTTATGACTATGTGCTCAAGGCAGGGAAGTCTTTTTTTAAATACGGCATTGAGCAGCAGGCACGCATCGTTCAGGATTATTTTTTGCGTCGTCAGCGTGGACATGACTGTCGTGACTTTGAACAATGTATTCCCTTTTTAACCGCAGTTTCTGGTAGTGAAATCAGTGACAACGACAGTTCGTTCACAGTTTCGTCTTCACCTTATGACAAATAGTCACTATGATAAAGGCTTGAGCGAAATATTTGTTATAAAAAATATCATAAAAAGTTGATGAGTCATAACGAAACAAACCAGCAATGGATTGTCGTGATAACTCCAACTTTCTATTATTTTGCGTTAATAAAGGATGTGTATTCTCGTGCTTAAATTCAAACTAGCCATGCCTGATATTGAGGTGAGTGATAAAGTTGATGATAAAGACATGAACAAACGATTTTTCGATACAAAATCCAAATTCTCGAGCCGTCACCCAGCGGTGTTTGCTGTTATGCTCGGTGGTGCAATGCTCATAAGTGGTTGTCAACAGCAAGCAGACACGCAGCCTTCGGCAGAGGATAACGAATCCAATGGTCAGATGAGTGAAGAAGATACCAAGCCGATGCCGCAAAGCGATGCTGCTGCTGAGCGCATCGAACAGATGCAGCCGATATATGTGACACAGTTTCAAGGGTTACAGCGACGATTGCAGGCTGAATACGAGTCATTACAAGCTGCCGATACCGCAGAGAGTGCAGACTCCGTACTGTCAAACGAATCTGCTAATGATGTTAATAGCGGCGGTACTATCGATAATAGTCGTTCTGACGACGATAGTGACTCTGAATCAGCATCGACACCAGTTACTACGAGCCAAACAGATGCTACTGCGATGCCAGAGTCTGAAAGCACTGCAGCGGCTCCAGATATCAATACCAGTAGCGAAGTAGGTGAGCGAGACTTAACCGTACTCAAACGCATTAGCCTCGAGCCACGTAAGCCAGTTATGTTGACTGAAGAGCAAACTGTAGAGCGCTATCAACAGGCAATAGAGGCGCTTTACCAGCCTGCAACCACGCCGCTCAGCGCAGAAGACACCGATACATTGATTAATATAGCGACGTTAGTGCCACAATTGTTTGAGCATGCTGAAATAGCTGGCAGGGTCAGTAGAAAAAGCCCTGCGTTGGCGCGATTAATTGTGCAGCACCAAGTTCGGGAACAGATAGAGGCACAGCAAGTCATTGATATGCAGCAGATGAAAATAGATCAGCAGCAAGAATTTGAAACGTTGATGGCTAAATTTAATGAAACTATTCAAGGTTATGATGAACAAATTGCCAAATATGAACAGCGGTTAAACGAGTTTCAGTAAGCCAAGCTAAGATGAGTGATGAGCATCAAAAAAATCCGCTATCGTGAACACAGTATTATATTTAAAGCATAAAAAATCCCGCTAAATAGCGGGATTTTTTATGTTCTAGGATTACAAATGATTATTTGCGGTCTTCGATTTTTACAAACTCACGATGCGTCTCACCAGTGTATAACTGACGTGGGCGACCGATTTTGAACGGAGTGCTGTGCATTTCTAACCAATGGCTGATCCAACCCGAAGTACGAGCCAGTGAGAAAATCACTGTAAACATTGACGTTGGGATACCAATGGCTTTTAGGATAATGCCAGAGTAAAAATCAACGTTTGGATATAGGTTACGCTCGACGAAGAACGGATCTTCTAAGGCGATTTTTTCAAGCGCCATTGCTAATTCAAGCTTAGGATCATTGATACCAAGCGCACCTAGTACTTCATCACAAGTCTCTTTCATGACTTGTGCACGTGGATCGAAGTTTTTGTAAACACGGTGACCAAAGCCCATTAACTTCACTTCACGGCTCTTCACTTTTTCCATGAATGCAGGCACGTTTTCAACGGTACCGATTTCGTCTAGCATTTCAAGTACTGCTTCGTTCGCGCCACCATGTGATGGTCCCCAAAGAGCGGCGATACCAGCAGCGATACAAGCGTATGGGTTTGCACCAGTAGAACCTGCTAGACGTACAGTAGATGTTGACGCATTTTGCTCGTGGTCAGCGTGCAATGTAAAGATCTTGTCCATTGCGCGTGTGATGACGTCATTGGTTTCGTAATCAACATCCGCAGGTGTTGCAAACATCATGTACAAGAAGTTTTCAGCGTAATTGAAGTCATTACGTGGATACATAAACGGTTCGCCCTGTGAGTATTTATAACTCATAGCAGCAAGCGTTGGCATCTTAGCGATTAGACGGATAGCTGTGATTTCGCGATGTTCTTCGTTGCTCACGTCCAAGTTGTCATGATAAAACGCTGATAAGGCACCAACGACACCTACCATAATAGCCATTGGATGCGCATCACGGCGGAAACCTTCAAAGAACTTACGTAGTTGATCGTGAACACCTGTATGTTTACGGATTTTTTCAAAAAAGTCAGCTTTCTCTTCACTGTTAGGTAGGTCGCCGTGGATTAGTGCATAAGCAACTTCAAGGTATTCGGCGTTGTTTGCTAACTGATCGATAGGGTAACCGCGGTGTAATAGCTCACCTTTGCCACCGTCGATATAAGTGATTTTTGACTCAACAGGAGCAGTTACTTTAAAGCCAGGATCATAAGACCAGAATCCTGAGTCTTGTAAAGCAGCAATATCGATAACTGGGCGCCCTAAAGCACCTGTGATGATAGGAAATCCATATTCTTCACCGTTGACGGTTAATTTCGCATTAGTATCAGCCATAAATTGCTCTCCATTGAATTAGCTTGTTAGAATAAAATTTCTCCCGACGTATATCCTCACATCAGGGTTAGTTAAACGGTCAAAGTGCTTGAGCTCATTTAATATGCAGGCTATATTAGCAGTAATTCCTTGTGATTTGAAAAAACTTTTGCCACTAATACCACCAATTGGCATGGTTTAGACGTGTTTATTCACTGTAATTTTTGTATCAAAATATGTCCAGTGGGGATTTTTGCCGTAAATCTTGGTTTTTGTCGAGAGTATTGAAGAGTATTGAAGAGTATTGAAGAGTATTGAAAGGTCATTACCCATCTAAAATATTAGGCTTTTGTGAGCTTAATAGAACAGTCGTTATACGCAAGTCTGCTAAAAAAAGGCGGAGTAAAAGTGCCACATAGATTGCGTTAGAAAATAATTACGCGGTAGTGGTTTTGTCGTGTTAGTACCTAGGTCATCAGTAAGTCATTAATATGACAAAAGGCTATCTGATTGTTAATATTACGTTCTGTTTATAATACTTACGGGATAAATTTCTTAGATTAACACATGAAGTGCAATACCAAATGCAAGGTGAAAAAAAGACC
>NZ_JAKDUI010000291.1 GCF_030457785.1 Psychrobacter sp.
GTTGTTTTATGATGTTTGTCCTAACCATAACAATTTTATTTTGAACTGACTATACCAAAGCAACGTATCTGTAACGAAAGTTTTGTAACGAAGGTACCAAGGAAGTGCTTGGAATCTTTGCGATACCAAGCAAATGCCCCTCCTAAAGCGCACAAAAAAAGCCACCTCAACGTTGAGATGGCTTTCGATCTGACTTTACGTCTTGGCAGCTGACTGTATTACTAAGGCGTGAGCCAAAGCTTACTGCATGACTAAATAATCAAAAGCACTTAACGCAGCTTTGCTACCTTCACCCATGGCGATATTGATCTGCTTAAAGGGGACAGTCGTCACATCGCCACAAGCAAAGATACCTTTACGGTCTGTACGGCAGCGAGCATCAATCTCAATCTCACCAAAGCGGTTTAAATCGACAAAACCTTTGATGAAGTCAGTATTTGGCATCAGACCGATCTGTACGAAGACCCCCGCCAAATCACGCTCATGTGTTTCACCTGTATTACGATCTTGGTAGACGATTGAGCTCACTTTACCATCAGTTGCTTTGACTTCTTGCGTCGCAGCGCTAGTGATGAACTCGATATTGTCTTTTTCTTTGGCTTTATTGATCAATACCTGATCCGCTTTTAGATCATCAGCGAACTCAAGCACGGTCACATGCTTCACGATACCAGCAAGATCTATCGCTGCCTCCACGCCCGAGTTACCGCCACCAACGACCGAAATCTCCTTACCTTTGAAGAATGGACCATCACAGTGGGCACAAAAAGCCACACCTTTACCGATATTTTCGTCTTCACCAGGTACGCCAAGTTTGCGCCATTGAGCACCAGTCGCTAAGATAATACTACGAGTCTCAAATGTCTCGCCCGTGTTTAGGTGAATGCTATAGTTCTCTTCCACGGTCTCATCAATTTTTTTGACACTGACGTGCTCTTTGAGAGTGATATTGTACTCATTCAAATGCTTCTCAAAATTGGCAGACAGCTGCGTGCCTGTGATTAACGGCACAGAAATTAGATTTTCAATATCTTGTGTGTCTTTTACTTGTCCACCGATACGATCAGCAACCATCGTCACTTTTAGACCCTTACGTGCAGTATAAATCGCTGCCGCTACCCCAGCAGGTCCAGCACCAATGATCGTGACATCTTGTTGTTCTAATTGCTCTGCATCATCGTCCGCTTCTGCCAATAAATCAGGGTACTGATCTTGTAGTTTTTGAATCAACTTGGCAGTATCGATGAGACCATTGGCGAAGGGTTTACCATTTAGGAATACTGCTGGCACACCTTGAATATTGTTGGCATCCACCTGCTCTTGAAACAATGCGCCATCGATCATCTCATTGCTAATATCGTCGTTAAGAAGCGCAAATTGGTTTAGCGCTTGTACGACTTCTGGACAGCTGTGGCAAGACAATGATACATAAGTCTGAAACTGTAATGGCTTTTTAAAACGTTTGACAAGCTTTTGAATGCCTTCATCTAACTTTAGCGTGTGACCACCCGCCTGAAGAATCGCTAAAATCAACGATGTAAACTCGTGACCACCTGGGATACCACTGAAGACAATACCAGTATCACTCAATGTCCCATCGATATGACTGTGCACCTTAAAGCTGATTGGGCTTGGGAGAGCATCATCAGTCACGGTTGAATCGAAATTAATCTTATCGGTCGTACCAGCGATTTTGTTCAAAAACTCAATGAGTTCAGCGCGCTTACTGTGCTCGCCACTACCCATTACAAAGGTAATTGGACGAGTCATGTTTTCGCTGTAGCTTTTGATGGCGTCTAATAAGTTTTGGTCTATCATGTTTGTTCCTCATCATTACTGGATATGTAACGGCAACTGTCTGCTGCACGTTTAAATGCGGGTTATGTCGTACTAGCAATCTTATTAAAAATATTATGAGTGATAACTTTATGCCCTTTGATGTCCCTATTATCGTAGGGTATGTCGCTTCGAGCAAGCTGAGAAACTC
>NZ_JAKDUI010000292.1 GCF_030457785.1 Psychrobacter sp.
ATTAATACGCTTAGTTTACCAAGTTTACCTCTACGGTTTCTTCAGCATAGCTCACCCTACCAAGAACTGTTACGATAATTCTAAATTCCAGCTCGCTAATTACCATGACATACCCCATTACCCTTCGTAAAAAGGTACTACAGTCTCTTGAACAAGGCATGAGCGTGCGCACCGCAGCCAAGCTTTATGATATGAGTCCCACCACCATTATTAACTGGAAAAAAGACATCAGTATCAAGCCCATCGTCAGAGCACCGCGCAAAATATCTAATGATGCCCTAAAACAAGACATTACTGACTATCCTGACGCTTACTACTATGAAAGAGCTGCTCGTTTGGGCTGTAGTAAATCCGGCGTAGAAGCTGCCATGAAAGCGAGGATAAAGCAAAGCACTGCTTTGCCCGAGTGCAAGGGGAGAGCTATGCTCGAGTACCAGATTTCATAAGAACAAACGTATCAAAAAGCTATTAAACCGACATGGTCACCGTATTCTATGGCTACCGCCTTACAGTCCTGATTTAAATCTTATTGAGAAGAAGTGGGCTGAAGTAAAAACGCTCAGGCAAGGCTGGGGTGAGAATAATCTAAATCACTTATTCAGCAATGTCTGCTGTTACAACTTTAAGTTGGATTGACTATATTTGTTTAAACTTGCCCAAATAACATTACGCCATGTATTAATGAAGGGCCTAAGAATACCATAAACAATCCCGCTAAAATCATTGTTAAACTAGCTATAACGCCCTCGTCCTCATTGCGCTGACTTGCCCGGGCTGTACCAAAACCGTGTGATGCATTACCAAATGCGATTCCATTTGCAAGATGTGAGCGAATACGAAAAAAAGTCAAAATCATATCCCCTAAAATCATTCCCACCATCCCTGTGATCAAAGTAAACAATGAGACTAAAGAGGAAGATCCGTGAATTTTTTCAGATAAGTCTAACGCAAATGGTGTCGATATTGAACGGGCCATCAAGCTATAGGTCAAGGTCTTATCAAAGTGGAACAAACCAGTGAATAGGTATATGCTTAAGACTCCCACCACCATCCCGACAGTTATGGAAGCGGTCAAAGCCAAAGCATGTCGACGTATTAAACGACGATATTCATAAATAGGTATAGCAAACGCAACCGTTGCGGGGGCAAGTAACTGCACAATCCAAGCTGTATCTTTCCAATAAGTATCATAAGAGATATTAAAGATAATCATTAATGAAAGCGTTATTACTGGAACCGTGATAGCTGGGTTTAGCCAAGATTTTCGATAGCGCACATAGATTACTTTAGCCATATAATAAGCAGCTAATGTCCAAATGAGACAAAGGATTGACCAGACATTCATTGTAAATCCTCACACATTATCATTATTTTTTAGGTTTAATTGGGCTTTATGAATCTGATGTCGATACAATCTACGTTGCAAACGGTGCACCATAATAAAGGTTAATGCTGAGCTTAACATCACCATCGCGGTACTTAAGATAATTGTCAGCATTAATTGCCAGCCCTTACTGATAAATAGCGCCTTGTATTGAAGTATTGACATCATAAGTGGGATAAACATTAATACTAATTCACCCAAAACAAATTTTGCCCCCAGTCTGACCCAGTTAACCTTGATAGCACCACTCATTAATAAGATCAGCATTAAAGATACTCCTAAGACGCCTGAGGATACGGGTAAATGCAATAACTCAACCAATATCGCAGCACAATACCAGACAGCTGCGATAATAGCGCATTGCATAAGGACATGAAGCCATGATTGGCCATAGAACCTTTGAAGTGCCAGTTTTGTTTTAGCTAAAAAACAGGAGGATAGACGAAGATTAAGATTACGCATAATAGTTGTTGTTTGTTGATTAGAGACTACTTATTATAAAAATACTATAGTCATAAATTATGAATTATATTTTTATTTTTATTCCCAATTTCTATAATAAATTTCGTTCTTTCTCTTAAATGT
>NZ_JAKDUI010000069.1 GCF_030457785.1 Psychrobacter sp.
GATACTTGCATTTTAACCGCCTCAATAATTTGACTGCTTCAGATATTTTTTATTTCTAATTATTTTTCACTCTTTTTATAACCGTCTAGTTTAAGGATAGTATTATGAGTAATAACAGCACTCGCGCTAACAGTCCAGTAATTACCAGCACCGTGGTAAAACCCACTAAAAAAACAACAGGCAGCGCCGAGTCAGATAGTAATGATACGACGACGAATCCTGCCAAAGACACTACCAATGAAAACGCGACTGATGACAAAAACGTAGCCGCTACCAAACAATCTGCTGCTACCGCAAAAAAAACCACTGAGACCGAATCAGTTACTGGTCAAAAACGTGTCGCTGTCATCGGTGGTAATCGCATACCGTTTGCACGCTCAAACGGCCCATACGCAGACGCTAGCAATACTGACATGCTGACCGCTGCACTAGACGGCCTGATTGAACGTTACAACCTACAAGGCGAAGTATTGGGTGAAGTTGTCTCGGGCGCGGTTATCAAACTCAGCCGTGACATTAACCTGACTCGTGAAGCGGCATTAAATACAGCGCTTCATCCACACACGCCAACTTACGACATATCACAAGCTTGTGGTACTGGTTTGCAAGCCACCTTCGCTTCTGCCAACAAAATCGCGCTTGGACTGATCGACTCAGCCATTACCGGTGGCGTTGACACCACCTCTGACGCCCCTATCGCTATTGGTGACGGCCTACGTAAAGTACTGCTCAAACTAGGCGCGGCAAAAGACAACAAACAACGTCTAAAAGCATTGATGGGTTTAAACCCAAAAGACCTAATCGATTCACCACAGAACGGCGAGCCACGCACTGGCCTATCGATGGGTGAGCACCAAGCCATTACCGCGCTTGAGTGGAATATCAGCCGTGAAGCCCAAGACGAATTGGCATTTAACAGCCATCAAAATCTATCACGTGCTTATGAAGAAGGTTTTTTTGATGATTTAATTACGCCATATAAAGGTCTGACTCGTGACAACAACCTGCGTCCAGACACCACACTAGAAAAGCTGGGCACGCTAAAGCCAGTCTTTGGTAAAAAGAATGCCAATCCAACAATGACAGCAGCCAACTCGACACCACTAACTGATGGAGCATCTTGTGTACTATTGGGTACAGATGAATGGGCAGCAGAGCACGGATTAAAACCGCTGGCTTATATCGTTCATCAAGAAACGGCAGCTGCCGACTTTATTGGTAAGTCTGGCACGACCGAGGGGTTATTAATGGCGCCTGCATATGCAGTACCACGTATGCTCAAACGCGCTGGACTAACGCTACAAGACTTTGACTTTTATGAAATCCATGAAGCCTTTGCTTCACAAGTGCTTTCGACACTCGCCGCTTGGGAAGATGAAAGCTTCTGTGAAGAACGTTTAGGATTGGATTCTCCATTAGGATCTATCGATCGTAGCAAACTCAACGTCAATGGTTCATCATTAGCAGCAGGACACCCTTTTGCCGCGACTGGCGGACGCATCCTAGCCACTGCTGCCAAACTACTGGATCAAAAAGGCTCTGGACGCGCGCTTATCTCTATCTGTGCAGCTGGCGGTCAAGGCGTGACTTGTATCTTAGAAAAATAAACAGCTTAGAGTGTGTCATCATTTAAATAGTACGGCTTATAAATAGTGCGACTGAGAATGAGATAAATTGACGCTAATCAAGGAAAAAATTGTGGGGAATATAAGCATATTCGCAAGATTTTTGACGATTAGTAGCAAAATTTAGCCATTTCAAGACCGCTAGATGATCGAATGTATTAATTGATGACATGTCCCGATTTATAAGTGTTTTGTATCGATCAAAACCCTAGAAAATAAAGCAAACATCTAAATATCTTCTTAAGATAGCAGCAGTAAATCTTGTTACCGTTTTCGAAAAAATGCCCTATTATTCATAGGGCATTTTTCGTTTTAGTTTGCTATGATTAACTTGAGCGATGGTTATATTAGCGTGCTAACGGAAAGGGAGTACTCATGGGTAAAATAAAATATTTATTAACAAAGCTCAGGCAAATAATTCTCAAAAATCGTGAACCCCACTACCACCCCCAAATTGCACAAAAAAAACCAACAACGGTAACAGACTTTAAAATAAGAACTACTGATAAGAATAAAACAGAAAATAAAAATAAATACGAACGCGAGCAAACTACCATGTCTAGACGCATTGAAAAAGATGTCCTTGACGATGAGTTACGCCGAAAAATGCATCAAGACCTCATTGATAGCCACGATGAAGAGCTTGAAAATGAAATAGACGACTATATGCGCGACTTTCATTTTGACGGCTGCCTGTTAACTACTCAAGAAAAGCTTGACCGTCGTACTTATTTTCAGGAGTTGGTTCGATTGCAACGTGAGCTCATCAAACTACAAGACTGGGTTGTAGAGCACGGTGAACGAATTATTGTGATATTTGAAGGGCGTGACTCTGCGGGCAAAGGTGGTGCAATCAAACGTATTACCCAGCGATTGAATCCCAGAGTTTGTAGAGTCGCAGCACTCCCCGCACCGACAGAGCGTGAGAAAACACAGTGGTATTTTCAACGCTATGTCGCACATTTACCAGCAGCAGGTGAGATTGTCTTATTCGACCGTAGTTGGTACAACCGAGGCGGTGTCGAGCATGTCATGGGTTTTTGTACCGATGCAGAATATGAAGAGTTTTTTCAATCTGTGCCAGACTTTGAGCGAATGTTAGTACGCTCTGGTATACGCGTAATAAAATATTGGTTCTCTATTACTGATGACGAGCAACACTCGCGCTTTATGAGCCGGATTCATGATCCTCTAAAGCAGTGGAAACTCTCTCCCATGGATTTGGAATCGAGGCGACGTTGGGAAGACTACACCAAAGCCAAAGAAACCATGTTTGAGCGCACTCATATTCCTGAGGCTCCTTGGTGGGTCGTCGAGGGCAATACCAAAAAACGTGCGCGCCTCAATTGTATTGCCCACCTACTTGATCAGGTTCCTTACAATGAGATACCACGTGACGAAATTGAACTGCCTGAGCGCAAACGTGATGAAGAATACTATCGAGAACCCATTCCAGATGACATGTATGTGCCACCACGTTATTAGAATGCCACGCATCCGAGCTTGATCTTATTATCAGATAAAACGGCCGCCTTATTGTTTGATAAGGCGGCCGTTTTAAGAGCTATCTATCTGTTTAGATATCATTAGCAGTGACATCGCACTCAATACGAATACGACCAACTGTCTACATCGTATAAGTTGATTGCAAACTGTCTATTTTACCAGCCAGCAACCGCTCAACTTCATTTTTTATTTTTTGCCCAGCAATATCATTGCCAATCTGCACCGCAAAGCCTTCTGGTCGCCCACCTTGAGTTTTAGCGTTAATCCAAACTACCTTGCCATTCATCGGCAACCGCTCGCTTGAGTTGGGTAAGGTGACAGCGACAAACACCTCATCACCTAGTGATTGAGGTCGATCGGACGGTACAAATAACGCACCATTCGTAACGAAAGATAAGTAGCTAGCATATAAGGTTTCATTGTCTTTAATCTGGCAGGTCAACACCCCGCCACGTCCTGGCATGGCCATCGTCAGCTTCCTTTATTCAGTAATTAGATATTCCTGACTTGATTGTTCTGTAGTCGATTCAATGTAAAAATATTGCAAGGCAACTAAGTATAGCTGTATATCTGGTACTTCAAGCGAAGTCAGCACAGTAATGCTTTTATAGTGAGGTGGCGGCTATATGAGTTGTTAAGCTGCATATCTTACAGATTGGCTAACTCTTGCATCAGCTTATCATAAGCGAATTTTTCTTGCACATTTTGTTGTAGAGCAATTTTTGTCTGCTGCAAACTCTTAGAAAACGTTTCCAGCATACCACTATCTGGCTCATAGCCATCCGTGATTGCTGAGAGATCGATGTCTTTTTGCAGTGCATTAAGCCCTAGACAAATACGACGCATATCTAGCATCATCAGCTCAGATAATTGAGTGAACTCGACAATACCAAGCTGTTTTTGCCAATAGTCACTGGCGGCCACACTACTCCGCTTACCGCTACGCAACGCCTGCCATGTCACTATCCACATATCACGCTTGCTATACCATGGGGTATTGGCCAACGCGATCGCTGCCAAAGGAGCCCCATTGGCCAATTGAATCAGCTGCGCAACTTCTGCCGTACCGACCGCCTCACGATTGACTATAGATCCAAGTGTCTCAGTGACGTAATCTATCGCCACAGTAGGCTGAATCGTCTGCAATGCCAGCTGCTGCACGCGACTTTTAATGGTTGGTAATAGCTGAGCAGGCGCATCACTGATCAGAAATAAATGCACTTGTGCTTGCGGCTCCTCCAGCGTTTTTAACAGTGCGTTGGCAGCAGCGACCGTCATTTTTTCAGCCTGGTCTAACACACAGATACGGAGTCCTTGACCACCCTGATAAATAAATGGCTGCAGCGCTCGAATGTCATCAACCTTTATTTTCAGAGCACTGTTGCTAGCTGCTTTAGTAGATTTTTTGCTTTTTGCGCTACTGCTTGACTTCTCTTTGGCATCAGCACTTTCGACAGACACTGGCATACTGACGAGTGGCAATGTTTGCAAGTTTGGGTGCGTGCCCGACTTTAGCCACTGACAGCTTTCGCACTCTGCGCAAGCCCCTTGTGGGTGTGTGGCACGCTGATGGCACAACAACCAAGCAACCAGCCGCCACACGAAAGCTCGCTTACCCATGCCTTGCATTCCAGCTGCAAGTAGCGCATGCGGCAGAGACTGCTGTGCGGTGACTCTAGTGGTAAGCTGTGACCATAGCGCTTGATGCCATGGTAGTAGCGGTGCAAAGTAAATGCTCTCAGCCATATGCTCACCGCCGTTAAATTCCATCATGTCATTCATGGCTTCTGCCCTACGGTAAATTCACTTTGGAGTATGTCGTATGGTTCAACGATTCAGAGAAGTATCACATTATATGTCAATATTTCAAACCCAACTTATGGCACGTTTTTCAGATTATTCAGCAGGCTTTTGAAACGCTGCTAAGCTCATCGCATTTAGACGATCTAAGTCCTCTTGAGTATCGACACCTGCCGGCAGATGACAACTCGCTGTTGCTATAGCGATATGCCCTCCATTTTCTAACACCCGTAGCTGCTCTAAGCTTTCGAGTCTTTCTAATGGTGTTTGCGGCCAGTGTACAAACTGCTGTAGCAAACTGACTCGATACGCGTATAACCCCAAATGACGATAGGCATTTTTAGGTACCATTTTTGTGGGTTCGTTGGCCAACACAGCATCTCGGTCACAAGGAATTGGTGTTCGGCTAAAATACAAGGCTCGCTGCAAATCATTCGATGTTTGACTGACAACCTTTACGACAGATGCGCGCTGAAAAGTTTCATAATCGTCAATGGGCTCACACAGCGTAGCCATCACACTATCATTATCAGCTACCAACAGCGCTTTCACTTGCTCCAGCAATGACGGTGGCACCAACGGTTCATCACCTTGCATATTAATCACAATGTCGTGGTTAGCCCAGCCTTTGATAGCGGCGACTTCCGCCAAACGGTCAGTACCAGAGGCGTGCTCGCTACTGGTCATCACCACATCAAAACCAGCGTCCATGCATGCTTTAGCGATGCGTTCATCGTCAGTAGCAATACACATATCATCGGCGAAATCTGCCGCCAACGCCTTTTCAGCAACCCAAATAATCATCGGCTTGCCATGGATTTCTAATAATGGCTTGCCAGGTAAGCGAGTGCTTTTAAATCGTGCAGGAATAACAATGTGAGTTTTAGCAGTTGTGGAAGACATATTTAATTCCTATCGTCGTCTTTATATACCTTAGATTAAAAAACATCAATTAACACCTGTATAACACTCACGAACAGACACTGGTAGCTCTGCTTTTGGTAATTACGATGCTCAGGCTAAATTATGTTTGACGTCAATACCTAATTTTTTTAATTGACTCTCTAATAGTTGATAGCAGTCTTCAGAAAGGACAGCCGTTACTGGTAGCACCCATAGCCTGCCTATGAGCGCTTTGTATTCATTGCTCAGTGTCTTATCAGCGGTAGCTTTTACTAACAAGGCCCTTATTTTCACCGCGTCTTTACTAGTAACCACGACTGGATGATCCTGATACTGTAATAACTCAGTCAAGTTAAATTCATAATGGTCCGGATAAGGGTATCCAATGACGTCAAACCCAAGTGACGTTAACGTATCAAAAAATCGTTGCGGATACCCAATGCCGCTCACAGCATATACCTGGCAGCCTTTTTTTGGTGACGTGCTATTGGTTTGAGAGTCAATTGTTGGAGTGTCGGAAGACGCGGGTTGCCACAGCTGCTGCATCTCTTCTGCCTGCATATGCATGGTCAAATGATTGATTTGGGCTTTGTTACTCCCCTCATTAGCCTCGTCAGCTGGATCTACTTCTAACTGGTCATGATATATAACATTTGCACCTTTTAATCTAGACATGGGTTCACGTAAAAACCCTGTTGGCAAAAGCTGCTCGTTGCCAAAACCCCGTGCCGCATCGACCACAATCCATTCGATATCGCGTTGCAGTGCATAATGTTGCAAACCATCATCGGCAACAATCAGTTGCAAGTCTGGATGCGAGACTAATAAAGTAGTAATTGCTTGCTCACGATTGGGGCTCACTGCCATTGGTACATTTGTCATGCCGACAATCAAGCAAGGCTCATCACCTACCATATTTGGCGTACTACTGGCGTTGACCAATGCTGGCATCTGACTACTGTCGCCACCATAGCCACGACTAATGACACCGACTCCGACGCCTTGTTTTTGTAGATAGTCGACCAACTCAATAATCAGCGGTGTCTTGCCACTACCGCCAACACTGATATTACCAATAACCATCACAGGGATGGGTGCTCGATAACTGCTCAACCACTTAGATTTATAAGCATAACGACGCAGTCTTATGACAAGTCCATACAACCAACTAACAGGCAGCAGTAACCATAACCAAGGAGCTTGGCGTTGCCATGCACGCGTCACGGTTGTCTCAATACTCATCTGAATCAATCACTTGTCTGATAGTTGTGGGCTATTCACGCCTCTTAATGATTCAAATCTGACTTGAACCTATTTGGCACTTATTCTGCTGCTACTCTATGCCTACTCAAAATCACGAGCATACATCTGCGCATAATGACCTTGCATCTGCATCAACTCCGTATGAGTACCCAACTCAACTATCTGACCACCATCTAATACCGCAATACGATCAGCCGACTCAATGGTAGTCAATCGATGAGCAATGACCAACGTAGTACGGTCTTTCATGACATTATCAAGCGCTTGTTGAATGTAATACTCTGACTCATTATCTAGCGCACTGGTCGCTTCATCTAAAATCAATATCGGTGCATCTTTCAACAGCGCACGAGCGATCGATAAACGCTGACGTTGACCACCAGATAGCTGTAGACCTTCAGCACCGATTTCACTTTGATAGCCTTCTGGCAGCCTCATAATGAAGTCATGAGCAAAAGCATCTTTGGCAGCTTTCTCAACTTCGGCTTGTGTTTTATTAGCCAAGCTACCATAAGCGATATTATTAAATACCGTGGTGTTAAACAGCACCACTTGCTGATTGACCATGGCAATCTGCCCACGCAAGCTCTCAAGCTTAATATCCTCTATTTTTTGTCCATCTAGCGCTATCATACCAGCTGAAGGCTCTAAGGTACGTGTCAATAAATTAACCAAGGACGATTTACCAGCACCACTGCGTCCTACAAGTGCCACTGTCTCACCCGCCTGCACATCAAGGGTAAAGTCACGTAATGCCACTGTCGAGTCTGGATAAACCAAACTGATATTATCCATCGATATTTCGCCAGACAATGCTGGGCTACTGATGCCTGTGTCATCTTCTTCTGGCTCATCAAGTAATGCAAATATCGACTCACCCGCTGCAATGCCTTTTTGCAACTTTTGATTGACATCTGTTAAGGATCTTACTGGTTTACTTAGCAATCCCGCCGCGGCAATATACGATATAAATGCACCCGCCGAAAAATTCTCGATAACCGATGGACGTAAGGCGAGCCACACCACGACCGACATAGCCATGGCCATGAGTAACTGTACGGCTGGGGTGTTGATACTGTTGGTGACGACGACCTTCATCCCTTGGCGTAAATTCTTTTTTGATGACTTATCAAAGCGCTTGGATTCGTAGGCCTGACCACCATAATTCTTAACGACTTGATAGCCACCGATAACCTCGTTGGTGATATGGCTGACATCACCCATGGTTTGTTGAATACCTTTAGACAATTTTAGATAACGTTTAGAGGCCACTCTGATCAGCCACAGTATAGGCGGTAGTACAAGGAATAGAATCAATGTCAAACGCCAGTTGCTATAAAGTAAAAAACCAATCAGCGCCACGACCGTCAAACCATCACGTAGTACTGTTTTCATCGAATCCGTACTAGCAGCGGTTACTTGCTCTACGTCAAATATCAGTTTAGACGAGATGGTACCAGCGGGGTTGGCTAGGTAAAACGAGCTTGGTAAGCGCAATAACTTGTTAAATACCTCTACTCTCAGCTCGTAAACTAAATTACGCGATACCAAAGCTGAATAGTAGTTACCCAAGAACGTCCCGACACCACGGACAAAAAACAAACTGATAATCAGTAACGGAAATAAATTTTGCTTGCTCTGATCACCTTGATTGATTGCATCCGTTATATACTCCAATAACTTAGCAATCCAAACCTCAGTCGATGCATTGATAGCAAAACCCAATACCGTCAGTGCCAATGCCCACCAATACGGCTTTAAATACCTTAACAGACGTAGCAAGGTTTTATGTTTTGGCGTGTTTGATGGCACTGCCGAGTCTTTTTTAACAGAAGTTTTTGTTGAGTCAGATTGAAAAGCTTGGCTCATAAAAGCCTCAATTTAGGTGTTAGAACATATAAATGTCATCACATGGATGGGCTGCATATATGATGCAGTTTTGAAGAATTAAGCTAAAAACAGCTAAATGGGTCATCAGGATTCATCAAGCATCTACGGCCCAAACCAGCGATTGATAGGTAATAGTCGCATCTTCTACTAACGATAAGCTGATGAGCAAACTGGCTAAGTAGTAGCTATCTTTTTATTTATACAGCAATATAAATATTATTTTTGCTGTATAAAAGCTGCGCTTTCTGCCTTAGAAATGACAACAAAGGGCGTTCGGGGCATGAGCAGTAGCTTGATACTTACCAAATACTTTAATCCTTTACCTCTATATGCTTGATCAGATCAGCTAATTGGTCTTGGCTTTGAAAAAATATCTCAACACTGCCCTGCCCGTCTTTCTTATGCTTCAACTTGACTTCCGCACCTAGCATATCTGTCAAGCGCTGCGTCAGGCGCTCAACATCACGAGACTGTATTTGCTCTGCACGATTGCTTTTTGACGCTGGTTGTAAAATAGACTTGACCAGTTTTTCAGCCTCACGCACTGTCATGCCACCATCGATAATCTTTTGGGCAATGATTGGTTGCTGCTCTGACGACAATGACAGCAATGTACGTGCGTGCCCCATATCTAACAGATTATTGGTCAAGTGTTCTTTAACCGCATCATGCAACTGATTTAAGCGAAGTAAATTTGACACGGTGGTACGGGCTTTGCCAACCACTTCAGCAATCATGGCATGGCTCATGCCAAACTCAGTATGAAAACGCTGTAATGCAGCCGCCTGCTCAATCACTGACAAATCTTCACGCTGAATATTCTCAATCAATGCCAGAGCAATGGCCAATTCGTCCGATAGCGCACGCTCAATAGCAGGAATGACCGGTTTCCCTGCCATTTTTGCCGCTCGCCAGCGCCGCTCGCCAGCGATAATCTCATGAGTAACAAATGACTCACTCTTATCTTCGTTAGCCAATAATGGACGAATGACAATAGGCTGCATCACGCCGTGCTGTTCAATAGAGGAAGCCAATTCTGCAAGTGCCGTTTCGCTCATATCACGGCGTGGCTGGTATTTACCAGCTTGCAGATGCGTTACATCGATTTGCACCAAACTGATGTGATCTTCCGAGGCATTACTTTCTGTGCCAGTATCCCGATTTTTGCTCGCAGGGTTCTTACTTGTCCTACGAGGCGATCTTACTGCACCAGTGCTTGCAATGGTATCTGGCGTGTCCGTTTTGGGGCGTGTTTTTTTAACGTTTTTTGCACGAGTGGCGCTGACAGGTTTGCTGTCATTTGCCGCGCTGTTATCTAGCAAATGCTTATCTGAGGTTTCAGCTGGCACAGTATCGTCACGCGCAGATACGTCGTCTTGCAAGGCAGAGGCGGTAATTTGCTTTTCTTTCTTGATTGACCCTAGTAAGGCATCTAAGCCCCTATTGGCCGCCAACCCTCTCTTCTTTGCCATGATTACCTGTCCCCTAACGCTAAAATAAAAGCCCATTACATGCAAATTTGGCTTAATGGCTTACTAATAAAACTTACTAATAATATAATACTGAGTGCTTTAGAATCGGTCCGCTGGCGTTTATTTTTCATTCTACTCACCGACAGAAGATACGATCTAACTGCTTTGTTTCATTACCTCTGCAGCCAACTTATGGTAAGCGCGCGCACCTTTTGACCATCTTTCATAGGCAGTCACTGGCATGCCGTGTGCTGGCGCCTCAGCCAAGCGAATATTCCTTGGAATACGAGTTTTGTACATAGTATCACCGAAGTGCGCCTCAAGCTCAGTAGATACATCACGAGCGAGTGTGTTTCTCGAATCAAACAAAGTCCTTACCACGCCACGAATATATAGCTTTGGATTCAACTCAGTCAAACGCTCAATGGTCTGTGATAAATCCGCCAACCCTTCTAGCGCATAATACTCACACTGCATCGGAATGATAATTCCATCAGTCGCGACTAAGGCGTTAATCGTCAATAAGTTCAAACTGGGCGCACAGTCTATGATCACATAATCATAAGCCGGTGCGTTATTGTCGGCCTGACTTTTGACCAACGCCTCCATTGCATTTTTAAACAACTCATGGCTATCGGTTTTACTCATCAAAGTGATATCCATACCTGCCAAATCTCGATTGGCCCCTATCACGTCAAACCCTGCTGGACTAGTAACAATAATATCAGCCAGCGAGACACCATCTAGTAGCGCATCTGCGATGGTCAGCTCCAACTCATTCTTATCTACACCAGTACCACTGGTGGCATTGCCTTGTGGGTCTAAGTCAATCAGCAGTACATTCTTGCGCTTAGCAGCCAAGCTAGCGGTCAAATTTACCGCAGTGGTAGTCTTGCCCACGCCGCCTTTTTGATTCGCAATCGCTATGATTTCCATACACTCACTCAATTTAATTAAGATCTATTACTGTTATTATTCT
>NZ_JAKDUI010000293.1 GCF_030457785.1 Psychrobacter sp.
GCCAATTTTTTCCTATAATTCGCAGTGTTTTAAGGAGTTTTCTTGTATGATGCTGCCATCCTTAGAATCACGTTATCGTCTTGAAAGTATTTTAGGTCGAATCTAACAATCAGCTATTTTATATTACTATTGTCAATGCGTTGATAGACGTTAATTGAGCAGCCAAAGATGGGTAAAGGTCATATTTATGAGTAGAGACACACGTCAATCCCCTAACAATCAACGCTATTTTACAGTATGGAGATGGCATTTTTATGCAGGCATGTTTATTGCCCCTTTTTTGATTATTTTAGCGGGTACAGGACTTGGCATGCTGCTTATGTCCAATACAACAGGCCGAGATAATGACCGTCTAACGGTTTCCCCTCCACAGTCTATGGTTCAAGCCCCAATTGCCAACCAAGCAAAAAACGCCCTCAAAACCTTACCAAATAGCACGCTGATTAAATATATCGCACCTCGTGATACCGAGATAGTGGCCTTGTTTCAAGTGATATCAGATGGGCATGACAATATGGTTGCGGTAAATCCGTATACCGCTGATATTGTTAAAAGTACGCCCACTAATTCGGGCTTGTACAATACTCTTGATAGCATCCATGGCGACTTGCTATTAGGGAAGGTTGGTGACTTTATTCAGGAAGCCACCGCCTCATTAACTATTTTGATGATTTTAACGGGTTGGTACTTGTGGTGGCAAAAACGTAAGTCTGTCAAAGCCATGTTGTTCGCTAATGATGCGAACCTAAAGAAAAAGCGATCATTTTTTCGTACAATTCACGCAACCTTAGGCACTTGGATATCCATTGTATTATTATTTTTCTGCATTTCAGGAATGGCTTGGGCAGGTATTTGGGGCGAGCGAATCGTACAGGCTTGGAGTCAATTTCCCGCTGGTAAATGGGGCGCCGCGCCCATGCCACTTTCGATTGACCACAGTCAGCATCATGCAGGTATGGATATGGATAATGCCGATGCCGCGCCGCACATTCATGGAGCAGCAGCAACGCCTGCAGCAACTCATGGTCGTGTATTAAATACGGGCAGTACCAAAGAGGTACCTTGGGTGCTAGAACTGACGCCAATGCCGCTGTCAGGGACAACCAAAGGTGAGAACGGTATCGCGTCCAATATCCCTATTATGATTGATACGGTAGATAGGTTTGCGCGTGAGATTGGCTTTGCAGGACGTTATCAGCTGAATCTACCACAAGGCGAGACAGGAGTGTGGACGATTAGCCAAGATTCTATGAGCTACGATATGAAAAGTCCAACGGCTGACCGTACGGTGCATATCGACCGCTATTCGGGGAAGATATTGGCTGATATCCGCTTTGAGGATTACAATGCTTTCGGCAAATTTATGGCAGCGGGTGCGGCTATTCATATGGGAACGCTAGGATTATGGAGCGTGTTAGCCAATGTGCTGTTTTGCTTATCTGTGATTGCAATTTGTGTGAGCGGTTATGTCATGTGGTGGCAACGTCGTCCTCGTAATACCAACGAAATCACTGGACTAAATCCACCAGCACGTGGTCAAAGTTTTTCTATATGGTGGCCGTTTGCCATTCCCTTGCTTGTGGTGGCTATTATATTCCCAGCTGCAATTATTATCATTGTGGCTATTGCGTTATTGGATTTTTTAGTAATTTCTCGAACCCACTTTATGCAGAAGCTGTTGAAATAAACGATACGATTAAATTTAGGTAGGCAATAGTTAAGGTTTAACAGATACTGTGCTTAATTGAGGCCACTTTTAAAAAGTGGCCTTTTTTTTGCTGTGCTATTTTTATCTATAGTGTTTGCTAACAAAAAAGTAGTGCTATCTCATGACGTAGACCTTCACTGTATCAAAAATATTTCAATACTGTATTGATAATCATTATTATTATCTTTATCATGTACAAACTCTAACGTAACAAACCATATATTTATTCAACA
>NZ_JAKDUI010000070.1 GCF_030457785.1 Psychrobacter sp.
AAGTATGAGCATTACCTAAGAAACCCCTACCTCTAAGGTAGTGGGTAGTTCATATTTCCACTCATCTGTAGTAACCCTGTACCATCGTCAACAGACTTAGAGATAAACGATAAGTCGACGCGGGTACGCTTTGCTCTAAAAAATTGTGCTAACTTATGGCCATTCAAAATGTCATCAAAAAACCGGTTGCGCCTGTCAAAACGACTAGACGCGGCATTATCACTGCCTTCTTTGCTTTTATTATCTGGGGCGGATTTCCTTTATACTTCAAACAGCTCGCTGCCTATGACGCAACTGAGATTATCGGTCACCGTATCGTATGGACTTTCGTTTGTCTGATAATTGTGTTGCTGATTAATAAGCGATGGCAGTGGATAGATGTCTTAAAGAAAAACCCCAGATGGATTGTGTTTTCGTTTTTTTCTGGGCTGATCATCGCGGGTAACTGGCTTACCTATGTATGGGCGGTCAACCAGGATCGCATACTTGAAGCCAGTCTGGGATATTTTATTGGTCCATTAGTAGGTGTTGGGCTCTCGATGCTATTGTTTAAGGAGCGCCTACGTCCTTTACAGTGGGTAGCGATTTCTTTTGCACTATTGTCTGTGGGCATTCAGGTGGTCATGATTGGCAGTTTGCCTTGGCTCTCACTTATTTTGGCATTTAGCTTTAGTATTTACGGTACGATTCAGCGTCAGACCCCTTTGACGGCTATTGATGCGATGTTTGTGGAAACGACTATGCTCATGCCGATTTGTCTGTGGTGGTTTTGGCAAGCGGACGTGGTGAGTAGTCAGATAAGTTTTTGGTTTTCATCGAATATTTGGTTGTTAATGCTGGCAGGGCCTATTACTTTAATACCTTTATTATTGTTTAATAAGTCTACCAAGATGGTCGCTTTTAGTATTTTGAGTTTTATGAACTACCTGACGCCGACCTTTATTTTCTTCTTGGCTGTGTTTTATTATAAAGAGCCATTTGATCTACATCGATTGGCAGTCTTTGGTTTGATATGGTTCGGCCTGTTGCTATTTAGCATTGATTTGTGGCGCCATCGTCCAAGTAAAGTGGCAAAAGTAGCTAGTTTGCGTGAAGAAAAGTTATAGTAAACAGGCATCAGTAAATAAGCCTGCAAGCAATCAACGTTGAAAGCTAATATTGAAACTAGCGGTATAAAGCTTAATTAAAAAACAGTGAACAAGGATAATGATATGTTTCATACCTCATCTGATGTGGTGTTTGTTGAAGGTTTGAAGGTTGAAGCCGTGATTGGGGTATATGACTGGGAGCGCGCTATTACTCAGCCGTTACTGATTGATATTGCGCTCGAAACAGATATAAGCCGCGCTGCTGTCTCAGATGATGTCAATGATGCACTGAGCTATAAGGAGGTCTGTGACGATGTGAGCGACTGGTGTCAGACTATTCAAGCAAAACTGCTTGAGCATTTAGCAGGACAGGTTGCTGACAAGCTGCTTGCGAAATACCCATGCCAAAAGGTTACTTTGAGCGTGGCGAAGCCGACTGCCGTCCAACAAGCCGATGCGGTGGGTGTGCAAATCACTCGGCATGCTAAATCTAGCAGCGATATGGTCGAGAAAAACAAGGCGAATGATGCATAAAACATTGGCTGGTTTAACGCTTGACGCCTTAGAGGTTTGTGCGTCTGAAACGTTGCAAGCGCAGACTGTGACGGCAGTAGTATTGGCTTTGGGCAGTAATTATCAAGCAGATAAGTATTTACCACGTGTCCGTGAAAGCCTAGCAGGTTTGGGCGAGATGCAACTATCGACAGCGTTTCAGAACCCTGACTTTACAGCGACGAAAGTGCAGCCAAAACCAGACTATACCAACCAATGTGTTTATCTCTCATTGAACGTGCCAATGACATTGCAAAAACTAGAGGATGACTTTAAGCAGTTTGAATCTGACTGTCATCGGCAACGTTTGACTGAGGGCGATTCGCTGATAAAACAGGTCACGATGGATATTGACATTTTGATGGTGAAAATGGCTATATCTGAAAATAGCCTAAGCAGTAAAACGATAGATGGAAAAAAAGCCAATCATTCAAATCAATGGCTCGTCTTAGCAGATCGTTACCCATTCAAAGCCCATGAGAAAGTAGGGATAAACGAGTTAGATATGCCTTGTCGAATAACCGCTAACTCTTAAATTAACAATTTCGCTGCATACTATAAATCTCGCTTATTGCTGTAGATAATGAACAGTGAATTTACTATGTCGTGTCCGGCTCCATTCAGTCTATTTTAAGTGGTCTATTAATAAGCCTGAAGGGAAAAATAACTGGTTTTCTTAAGGTGTTGCCTCCCAAGAATTGATTATAGACCGATTGGTTATAAACCGACAATAAAAAACTCGCAGCTTTCGTTAGAAAGCATGCGAGTTTTTGCCATTAGTCGGAAACTAAGGGTTCTAATATAACTAATAACTAATTCATTTACTGTTTTTCTTCACTGGCTTCATCCGTATCACCAATCACATCAAAATCTTCTAAGCACAGCTTATCGTACTTTTTTGCACAAAAGCTAGAGTCGATTTCACACATTGCTTTTTGTAATTGATCCAGGCGGTTCTCTGATTGTCGTATGTGTTCGAGCATTTTAGCAAAAGCATCAGCAACAGGGTCCTGTGATGACGCAGAAACCCCATATGCTTGGAAGGTAGTCTCACGCTTGCTGCTAGGCTCTGTGCTATTTGCTTTGTCTGGAGTGGCTGATTCTGAGGATGTAGCATCTTCTGTTTTTGGTGTGATTGGGTTGCCTTTTTCGTCGTGATTTTTAGAGATCATACGAGCAGTATCGCCGACCATTGTTGCACCGGCAGGGACAGGTTTGACGACAACAGCGTTTGAGCCAATCTTGGCATCTTTTCCGACAGTGAATGGCCCAAGTACCTTTGCACCGGCGCCGACAATAACACCGTCTTCTAGGGTAGGATGGCGTTTCCCATCATTCCAAGAAACACCGCCTAACGTGACACCATGATATAAAGTCACATCATTACCAATCTCAGCTGTCTCACCGATGACGACACCGACACCGTGGTCAATAAAAAAGCGCTTGCCAATTTTGGCAGCAGGATGAATCTCGATGCCAGTGATGATTCTAGAGCCATAAGATATGGCACGTGCGGCGAATTTTTGGTTATTTTGCCATAGGCAGTGTGCACCACGATGAAGAATAAGCGCGTGAATGCCAGGATAGGTTAAGATAACTTCTAGGCTGTTTCGGGCGGCTGGATCACGGCTGAATACCGCATCGACATCTTCTTTTAGGTTTTTTTTGATACTGGTGATCGATTTAAATAAAGTGGTTGGCAATGACATAAAACGTCCTATCTGTTCTAAAGTAATATTTCGTCAATGAAAATTTATCAGTGAAATGAGGTTTATGCTATTTTTGGGTTTTCTGCATACAGTTACATGAGTGTTCTGAAATAAGCTTACAAGCCTGTTTTTTGAATACATCATATAATTAAAGTTATAACAGTTTTATGCGACAAAATATAGCGCCTACCAATAAACTTGAGAAAAACGCAAAAATGAGCAACCGATCATTTTGATAAATTTAGTGTTAGATGTTGTTTATTCTTTGGTGGTGTTCTAAAAAGTATGCTGGCGATAGAAGTCAATAAGAAATCTATGCTAAGTTCTCTGATTCTATAGGGCTTTCAAGGCTTCAAAAATTGTTCAAGTTTTAATCAGCATACTTTTTGACACACCACCTATTCTTTTAACAGTTTAGCGATAAGTGCGCTTAATAGTTGGTATTCTTTTTGATCCAATTGCAAGCGCGAGCTTAAGCGTGACAATCGTGCTGGTAGAGATTTTAAGTGTTCGCTATCCGCTAAACCACGCTGAATCATCAGCTCCGTTGTGCGGTCTGTCAGCTTAAGTAATTGCTGCTGAGTAATTGCTGGCTCATCCCATTGTTGACGTAGGACGACTTCTAATGAGGGTGAAGTAACGTTATCGACATCATTATTCAGTTGACTCGTTGCTGATTGAGTGTGCGCCTGTACATAAGCATAGAAGAAGCTCGCGATTACTTGTACCGCTGAAGCGACGTTGAGCACTGGATAGTCAGGGTTGGCATCGATCTGAATGTGATAGTCTGCATATGCGAGCTCTTCATTGGTCAGACCACGGTCTTCACGGCCAAACAGTATGGCGATATTAGGTTTGCTGCTGGTTTTAGCATGAGTTTCAATATTATCATCGGTAGTATCGAGCGCGCTCTGCTTGTCGATGAAGTCACACATAATCTGAGCGGCTTGCGTAGGCGTGACCACAGGGCGGGGCAAATGACGGCTTCGGCTGCTGGCTGCAAAAACCAGCTGGCAGTTTGCTATGGCAGACTCAAGCGTGGGCGCTATCGTCGCTGCTGATAGTAAGTCACTGCCACCTGCTGCATGCGAGACACTGGTTTCATCGATGGGCAGTTTTGGATTGACAACTGTCAGGCGAGATAGCCCCATGGTGTGCATTGCCCGAGCAGCAGACCCTATGTTTGCAGGCAGTGTTGTGTTGACCATGACTATCTGAGCACATGAAAGATAGTCATGCACAGTATGAGCGGATGCTGACGGAGTTTCTAATTTAAGGTCTGATGTGAGGTCTGGAGTTGGTGAAAGATAGCTACTCATTTATAATCCCATGCGTTGATTGATTTCTTGTTCTGCATGTTGTAGCGCGATTGCGAGATTTTCAATCAACTCACTTTGTTTGCTAATAAGCTGCTCGCGGCAAAGGTCTTGAAGTTGACTACTGAGATCCACGACTTGTGTCGCTCCTAAATTAGCACTAGCACCTTTTAAGGCGTGTGCGATTTCAAAGCCATTGTGGTTGTCATTTTCTTGCAGTGCTACTCGCAGGTCCGCTACTCGCTGGTGGCTATCAGCGAGATAGACTTGTATCAGATCGGAAAAGTCCTCCTCGAGTAAGTCGCGCATTTCTTCGAACTGTTCATGATTAATAATTTCTGGGGTCTGATTATTATTATTTGAGTTCTGATTCATGGTCTTATATCCAAAATATTGTAAGTTTTTGCAGTATCGTTGCTATGCTAGGAGCACTGCTTTAACTATAGTGAAAATGCAAGTTTTCTTCATTTACCATGCTTCTTAGTTTTTGTAAATTATCATCGTTAGGGTAGACACGCCAATGCTCAGATAGCCCGACGTTTGCAATGCCGAAGTCTTCATAAATACTCAGACCAAGTGGCAGACAGTTGTCATTGATGCTGGTGTCGGTATTGAGCATAACGTTGTTGGTAGGGTTATTGCCGTTTTGATCAAGAGCACCCTGCGCCCCATTACTCTCCGATGCCAAGAGGTCATTGCCGTTTTCATCGTACAAGCTGCCGCCCATCGCAGGATCATAAACGGCATTACTGTCTTGTTCATCTTGATCGTTTGTGTAAGGCGAACGAGGTGCTGGTATTATATCGGCTTGTTCTGATTTGAGCAGCGGCTTTAGACAGGTTAACAAATTGATATCACTGCCGTGGATTTTAATACTGATTTTTTTAAGCCAACGCAGGCGAGCATCCACCATGGTCATGGCGTTATCGAGGCGTGCAAACAAACGGCCGTCACGCTCACGGATGCTGCCTTTGATAATAATCACCTCATCTATCTTCAGTTGTTCCTTGACGCGATTGAAGCGTTCAGCGTAACAACTGACTTCTAACCGCGATGTACCATCATCTAAGGTGATGACGTTGCGGTTACCGAAGTTGGCGATATCAATGATTAAGCCAGCAAAATAGCAGCTGCCGTTATAGCCAGTGTCTGTGAGCTTGTCGAGACGTGTGCCTGATGTATAGCGTTTTAGCTCTTCTAAGTACTCGTTGATTGGGTGTCCAGTTAGGTACAGCCCTAAGGTGTTTTTTTCTGCTTTTAGACGATGCTTGTCACCCCAGATCAGGTCTGGCGTCATGACCAATGGTGGTGCTGCGACCACGCTATCCATTTCGCCAAACAAATCCATCATACCGATTTCTTGGTTTTGGCGGTCTTGCTCAGCGGCTTGCACGGCACCTGGCAGTTGACTCATCAGCGCGCCACGAATCTCGTATGCTTCATCTTCTGGCAAATCTGGGCGTAAAGTGGTGGCAAAGTCATCGAAACAGCCGGCACTGACTAAAGCCTCCAATGTGCGTTTATTGACCTTTTTGGTATCGACGCGGCGACAAAAATCATATAAGTCTTTGAAGGGGCCTTCGCGGCGGCGGGCGTCAACGATAGATTCAACCGCACCTTCACCCACGCCTTTAATCGCACCCAAGCCATAAATGATATTGGTTGGTGTATCAGCGACGAAGTGCCATTCACTGCGGTTCACTGAAGGGTTGACGACGGTCAGCGCAAAGTTTTCACGGCAATCATTGATAAAGAAAACAACATTGTCGGTGTTGTTCATATCAGACGTCAATACTGCTGCCATAAACTCGGCAGGGTAGTACTCTTTCAGATAAGCTGTTTGATAAGCCAAGACACCGTAAGCTGCTGAATGTGAACGGTTAAAACCATAACCCGCAAACTTTTCCATCAAGTCAAACACGCCGCCGGAGGTCGCCTCATCGATGCCTTGTTCTGTGGCACCATTGACGAAGGTATCACGCTGCTTCGCCATCTCTTCTGGTTTCTTTTTACCCATGGCGCGGCGCAGCATATCAGCACCACCTAAGCTATAGCCTGCCATGACCTGTGAGATCTGCATCACCTGTTCTTGGTAGACAATAACGCCGTTGGTGTTTTCTAAAATTGGCTCGAGATTGGGGTGATCGTATATGACTTCTTCACGGCCATGTTTACGGTCAATATACATCTCAACCATACCTGCATCGAGTGGGCCTGGACGATATAGGGCACACATAGCGATGACATCTTCGATATTCGTTGGTTGGAGTTTTCCCAGATACTTTTTCATGCCCATACTTTCTAGCTGAAAGACAGCGGTGGTCTTGGCTTCTTGCAATAACTTATAGGCTTTTTTGTCATCGAGCGGCAAATCTTCTAGTACCAATGCATCTTTGCCTTCACGAGCGCGGCGTAAATTGATATTTTCGACGGCAGCATTGATGACCGTTAAGTTACGCAAACCCAAAAAGTCAAATTTCACCAATCCAACGTCTTCGACATCGTCTTTGTCAAACTGACTGACACGGTGTCCTTCATCATCACAGTAGATGGCACTGAAGTCGGTAATTCTGTGCGGCGCAATGAGTACGCCACCAGCATGCTTACCGACGTTTCGACAGACCCCCTCTAGTTTGATAGCCATTTCCCAGATTTCTATGGCATCTTCATAATCCATATTATCAGGATTAGATATCAAGTCTTTGAGTTGAGGTTCTTGTTCGAGTGCTTCGCTGAGGCTGATACCTGGTGTCTTGGGTATCAGTTTGGATATTTTATTGGCTAAAAAGTAGGATTTGCTTTGTACTCGTGCGACGTCACGCACAACCGCCTTGGCAGCCATAGTACCAAAGGTAATGATTTGCGAGACTGCTTCGCGGCCATAGGTTTGAGCCACATAATCAATCACTCGATCTCGACCTTCGATACAAAAGTCAATATCAAAGTCAGGCATAGAGACACGTTCGGGGTTTAAGAAGCGCTCAAATAACAAGTCGTAATGAATGGGGTCGAGGTCGGTAATGTTTAACGCATAAGCAACCAATGAACCAGCTCCAGAGCCCCGACCAGGACCAACCGGCACGCCATTGGCTTTTGCCCAGCGAATAAAGTCCATGACGATCAAGAAGTACCCAGGGAACCCCATTGATAGGATGATACCAAGCTCATATTCTAAGCGCTCGTCATATTGATTACGAAAGTCATCCCAACTGTCATCACGCTCGGCAACTGGAAACAATTTATCCAGTCGACGGTTCAGACCACGCTGAGACTCTGCCCGAAAAAACGACTCAATGGTTTCGCCTTCAGGCACAGGAAACTCAGGCAGCACGTTGATGCCGAGCGTTAACGTCACGTTACAGCGAGTGGCTAAGCGCAAGGTGTTATTAATCACTTGTGGAATATCAGAAAATAGCTGTTCCATTTGTGTTTGAGTTTTTAAATATTGCTCATCAGAATACAATCGCGGGCGGTTTGGGTCGGCCAGTACATAGGAGCCTGCGATACAAACACGCGCTTCGTGAGCATCAAAGTCGTCTTGCTTTAAAAAACGAACATCATTATGCGCGACGATAGGAATGTGGTGTTTGGCACCCACGTTGATGGCAGATCTGATAAAGGTATCTTCGCCTGGGCGATTGGTACGTTTGATGGCAAAGTACAAGCGATCGTCAAACTGTGCTTGCCACTCGCGGATGAGCGTATCGGCATTTTCTGGCATAGAACTGACCAAGGCTTGCCCGACGTCAGAATGCTCGGTAAATAAGACAATAACACCTGCTGCATGCTCTAAAATATGGTGACGCTTTACCACAGGCGTTCCATGGTTGTCAGGGTTGGCGCGTCCTTCGGTAAAACCAAGCGATACGATGCGCGTGATGTTTTGATAGCCTTCGTTATTCATCGCTAGCAGGGTCAAACGAGTGTCTTCATCTTCCATGATGACGTCACTGCCGATAATGGGTTTGATACCGGCGCCAAGACAGGCACGATAAAACTTCACCGTGGCATAAAGATTGGACAAATCAGTCAATGCCAGTGCGCGTTGATTATCATCGACAGCAGCCTTGACCAGTGGCTTGATGCGCACGATAGAATCGGTGATAGAATATTCGCTGTGAATGCCAAGGTGTACAAATGCCATAGAGGACTCTTACGGATGCGATCAAAGAAATAGTGGGGTTTTTTGAGTTCGACCTGAGGTAAATAAGACAGAAAAAAACCGTTTTTAATCCTTTCGAATTAAGTCGCTAATCATAGCATTATTTGCCGCAGCCAACCACTGATTCGGTGGGCAAAAATCAGTTAGTCCTAAGGTGTGTTTTAGAATGTCTCTTTAAGTTAATCGATAGCTCTCTCAATATTTCTGGCTAGTTAAATAGGGGGAAAGAACGCTAAATCCTGCCATACCTCTATAGTCAGTCCGATATAAAACAGATACAGCGAAACTGGGATAAATTTTTTTGGCTTGCTGTGCCTGCGCAGACAGAGCCTGCAAAAAAAACCTATCCCAGTTTTGCATGATTAGATAAGGTGTTCTTTTTATTTAGTAGCGACTATACCCAGTTCTCGCTCAAAACCATCAAGCTTCATACAACGGAGGTTAATATCCAACTACTGCGCCATCGACGGTACGAGGATCAGACGAACCGTAGACGCCACTTGGGGAAATCATAATGGATTGCGTTGAACCCATGGCAGATTTTGGACTGACCGTATGTCCCATGGATTCAAGCTTATTGACCGTATCACTATTCAATGCTTTTTCAACTCGAATCTCATCAGGCAGCCATTGGTCATGAATACGTGGGGCGTGGGTGGCCTCAGCGATATTCATGTCATGGTCGATGACATTTGAGAGGATTTGGGTGACGGTGGTGATGATACGGCTACCACCTGGGCTACCTGTGACGATATAAGGCTTGCTGTCTTTGAACACAAAGGTCGGACTCATCGAGGATAGGGGGCGTTTATTGGCTTCTACAGCATTGGCTTCACCGCCTAATAGGCCATAACCGTTTGGCACACCAGGTTTGGCCGAAAAATCATCCATCTCATTGTTGAGTAAAATCCCTGTACCGTCAGCGACGAGGCCCGTGCCGTAAGAGAAATTCAGCGTATAAGTGTTGGCTATTGCATTGCCGTCTTTATCGACGATAGAGAAATGCGTGGTCTGATCGCTCTCGTAGGGCAGTGGATTATTGGCTTTGATGGTCGCCGCTGGCGTGGCTTTGTTTGGATCAATTAAGGCGCGCAGCTTGTCAGCATAGGCTTGAGAGGTAAGACCGCTGGCAGGCACATCGACAAAATCTGTATCGCCTAAGTACTCTGCTCGATCTGCATAAGCCAATTGCATCGCTTCAGCCATTAAGTGGATGGTCTGCGCGCTGTTTTGTCCGTAGTCTTTGAGTGGATAGCCTTCTAAAATGTTCAAAATCTGAATGATATGAATACCACCAGAAGAAGGTGGCGGCATTGAGACCACCTCATAACCACGGTAGTTGCCTTTGACTGGCTCACGGGCGATCGCTTGATAATCGCTCAAATCCTGCAAGCTCATTAGGCCACCTGCTTCATTGACCGCTTTGACCAGTTTTTGCGCGGTTTCACCCTTATAAAACCCATCGGGCCCTTGTGCGGCAATTAGCTTCAGTGAATGTGCAAGTTCAGGTTGCTTGAGGATCTCTCCAGGCTGATAAGCACTGCCGTCTGGTTTAAAAAACACCTTTTTGGTACTGGGCCACTTTTGCAAACGATCACTTAGAGCGGTGAGTGACTCGGACAATCCAGCGGTCACTTCGATACCGTCCTCTGCCAGTGCAATCGCTGGTGCCATGACTTGTCCGCGGCTCATCGTACCATGCTCGTCCAACGCTTTGAGCAGTCCTGCGACTGTACCTGGTACACCGACAGCTAAGCCATGATAGCGAGACAAGTCGCTGACAGCGTTACCTTCTTCATCGAGGTACATATCACGAGTGGCGCTACTGGGTGCTTTTTCACGGTAGTCGAGTGCCACGGTCTTGTCTTGCTTGGCATCATAAATCATCATAAATCCACCACCGCCGATGTTGCCAGCACGAGGTAAGGTGACGGCGAGGGCAAAGCCAACTGCGACGCCTGCATCAACAGCGTTTCCACCTTCTTCTAAGATTTTTAAACCAATATCTGAGGCGAGCGCTTCTTGCGTGGCGACCATGCCATTTTTAGCCCATTTAGGATGATGAATAGCATCAGAAGAGTAGATGGCTTGGTCAGTCTTTACAGAGCTTGACGTTGATACAGGCGTTTCTTCTGTCACTCGGCTAATATGCTGAGTTTCAGAGACCACGCTAGGATGATCTGCCATAATCGCTAGATTAATTGCACTGGTGTCGATCGGTGTGTTGTTTATTGGTTTGATCGTATTTGAAAGGGTGGGTTCAAGCGCGTGAGTGGGCATAGATAGAAATAAAGTACTGCTGACTATAAAAGCCGCAGACCTTATGGATTTTTTTAATGAAATTTCATGTGTACAACTTGGAGCGTATTTTGGAGAGTGCTCAGTCTTGCCAGAAGATTGGGTAGAGGGTGCCTGCATTGTAGAGTCCTTTTGCAATAGTATGACAATTAGCATTACATATAAGAGGAAATGAATAAATTTAATGAG
>NZ_JAKDUI010000071.1 GCF_030457785.1 Psychrobacter sp.
ACGGCACTATATATTATTGTAACATCTCTTAACGCCAATTATGACATAGCTGCCCGATAATTTAGTGTAAGCCCTTTAGCGACATGCAAGTGCGCATAGTTATCATTCACATAATCAAATGCATTTTAGCAAATGATTTCAGCAGGCCCCCTTGTATTAGTGGTTGGCTTTGTTTAGGGTAACTAGGCATTATTCGATAGTTTATGATTGTATCCATCATTATAAGTTAACAATGACGTTCACAAAAAAGCTTCGGGATACATTTTTCAGTCATACAAAGTCGTTATTATTTTAACATTTAATTTTTCGTTTTTTACACCCCACCAAGGAGACATAGATGTCAACTGCATATAAATCAGCGATCGATTTAGTACGTGAATTAAAACAAAAGCATGGTAACTGGCAGAATATCAGCGAAACTGATGCGGCACGTATGATGTCACAAAACCGTTTTAAAACTGGTTTAGACATCGCAAAATACACTGCAAAAATCATGCGTCAAGACATGGAAGACTATGACAACGATACTTCACAGTACACGCAGTCTTTAGGTGCATGGCATGGTTTTGTTGCACAACAAACCATGTATGCCAAGAAAAAATATTTTGGCACAACTTCTAAAACTTATATCTACCTATCAGGTTGGATGGTTGCTGCCCTTCGTTCTGAGTTTGGTCCTCTACCTGATCAATCTATGCACGAAAAAACGTCAGTACCTAAGCTAATCGAAGAAATCTATACTTTCTTACGTCAGGCGGATGCTAAAGTACTGAACGACTACTTCCGTGAGTTAAACGCTGCTGAAGAAGCAGGTCAAGACACCTCAGCTATCCTAGAAAAAATCGAAAACTTTGATTCGCATGTTGTGCCAATCATTGCTGATATCGATGCAGGTTTCGGTAACGAAGAAGCGACTTACTTGCTCACCAAGCAAATGATTGAAGCTGGTGCTTGTGCCATTCAGGTTGAAAACCAAGTATCTGATGCTAAGCAGTGTGGTCACCAAGCAGGTAAAGTTACTGTACCGCATGAAGACTACATTGCGAAAATCAACGCTATCCGTTATGCATTCCTAGAGCTAGGTGTTGAAGACGGCGTTATCGTCGCTCGTACTGACTCTGAAGGCGCATCACTAACACAAAAAATTCCAGTATCAAACGAGCCAGGTGATCTTGCTTCTAAATACATCGACTTCCTAGAAATGGAAGAAGTGAGCATTGAAGACGCTAACGAAAACGACAGCCTACTTAAGCATAATGGTAAGCTAGTACGTCCAGTTCGTATGCCGAACGGCTTATACAGCTTCCGTGAAGACACCAACATCGACCGTGTTGTACTAGACTGTGTGACTGCTCTAGAAAACGGTGCAGATCTACTATGGATTGAAACACCAACACCAGATGTTGCCCACATCAAATCAATGGTTGACCGTATCAAAGAGCAACAGCCTAAAGCTAAGCTTGTATACAACAACAGCCCATCATTCAACTGGACGTTGAACTTCCGTAAGCAAGTTATCGCTGAGTGGGAAGCAGAAGGCAAAGACATCTCTAAATACAACAAAGATGACTTGATGAGTTCTGAGTACGACGGTACTGATCTTGATGCTGCTGCTGATGTTGCTGCTCAAAACTTCCAGCGTGACGCATCACGTGAAGCAGGTGTATTCCATCACTTGATCACGCTTCCAACTTACCACACTACTGCTCTTAGCGTTCACGAACTTGCTAAAGGCTACTTTGGTGAAGAAGGCATGCTTGCTTATGCAGCTGGCGTCCAACGTAAAGAAATCCGTGAAGGCATCTCTTGTGTTAAGCACCAAGCAATGGCTGGTTCTGACCTAGGTGATGATCATAAAGAAATCTTCTCAGGTGACAACGCACTTAAAGCAGGCGGCGGCAAGAACACGATGAACCAGTTCTAATTACCGAAAACTAGAAGTCTAGAAGCTGCAATTAATAAAAGCCACTCTACATCATGTAGGGTGGCTTTTTTCTGTGCTCAAACCATCATTGAGTGTTAGACTAATACTCAATAGACAAAATTAATAGGAGCCATCATGCGAGAGATAGAGCTAAAGTTTTTGATACAAAATTCGCGGCTAAAAGGCCTGATGCGCCAAGCACGAGTCAAGTCTTCAAAGGTCACACAACTGGCTGCTCACTATTATGATACTCCTAAGCAAAAGCTTGCCCATGCAGGTATTGGCTTACGTATTCGTAAAGAAGGCGATACTTGGGTTCAGACCATCAAAGCAGGCGGCGACGGCATTGCTGCACGCTTGGAGCATAATGCCAAGTTAGATAGTGAGCAAGTGGAAGAAATGCTGGATAATAATCAGCTCATGCCTGATTTAACTATTTATAAAAATACCCCTATCGCTCCTGCCCTTGCCAGTTTTAAGCGTAAGAAACTAAATAAAAATCTCACAAAGCTGTACGTTACAGACGTTGAACGCACCACACGTATATTGGCAGAAAGTAATGACAATGAGGACGACAACAGTATTGAGGTGGCGTATGATTATGGAAAAATCATACATGGTAGTGACGAGGAACAGCAGTTTACTATTCACGAAATTGAGTTTGAACTGATATCAGGCGATATTGACTTTTTATTTGCGACTGCCAAAACATGGTGTAAACGCTATAAACTTTGCCTGTCTACTGTGACGAAGGCTGAACGTGGTGGCTTGCTAATCAATGGTCAAAACCATAGCCCTGCAGTCAGTGCTGACCTTAGCCAACTAATAGCCCACAAAGACAGTAGCATGCCTGCCTTTATACGTGCAGCAGTGCATAACTGTCTCTTACACATACTACCGAACAGTAGTGCCATCGTAGCTGGCAGCGAAAATGACGATCATGTGTTACAGTTACGTTTAGGCTTATCTCGATTGCAAGCCGCAATAAACACATTTGCCGGCGGTTCTGATGAGATCAACCCTGATTGGTTGCCAATCTTAAAACAAACCACCTCCTTACTTAGTAATTACCGAGACCTTACCTATATCTCCAACCATATCGATCCTGGCTTACAACAACACGGTGCACCAGCGGTCAACTGGGAAAAAGATATTGACACTCTCAAAATAAAACCAATTGATGCCGTGAGTGCCAACGACTTTCAGCTAATGTTGCTTGATCTCATCGCGTTTACGATGAGTGATCCTAACCTTGAGCCAAATGCTGAAACACTAGCGAGCGAGCAACTGCCAAACAATTTATCTGTACAACAAAAACAACTGACAAAAGCGCTGAATGACTTTGAAAAAGAAAATGACTCTGATATTGATGATAGTCAGGCGCTGACAGAGATTGATAACCAAATAAACAACCTATGCTATAGCAGTGAGCTCGCTGCGCCGCTATTGCAAAAGAAATACTCGAAAAAGAAAACCAAGCGCTGGCTAAAGCATTTGTTAAAAACAAAAAAAGCACTGCAACAATATCGTGGGCATTCGAGGTTCCAACAGCATTATCAAAAGAAATCAAAAACAGATCCTCAGGCACTTTTTGGTGTGGGTTGGTATGCCATAAAGCTCAATACTTATGATAAACAGTTAAAAAATCGTTTGGCAAAACTTAAAGGTCGGGCAGTGTTCTGATAATGCTAGCGCTAGAGAAAGACGGCTCTACCAATAGATTGCATTAAATATAAATAGGGTCAGTCTGCAACGATAAGCACAGATGTACCAACGCTGACCTCCTCAAATAGCTCGACAATGTCGTGGTTACGCATACGCACGCAACCATGCGATAGCGGCGTTCCCATCGGCTCTGTATCCGGTGTTCCGTGAATGTAGATGTAACGCTGGTAAGTATCGCAACCACCACGATCATTACTACCTTTATTCAAACCTTCCTCGAGGCCAGTTAGCCACAGGATACGACTCAATATCCAATCACGCTTGGGATGTAATTCTTCCAGTGTTTCATCATAGACCTCACCTGTAGGCACACGCCCGACGAACACAGAGTTTATCGGTGCACTGCCGCCTATTTTTTCAGCGATAACATGCCTACCGATAGGTGTGCAGCCACTATCTTCCTGACTGCCAATACCATTCTTAGCAGTAGACACCACATACTGCGCTATTCGTTCATCCGCTCGACATACTGTTAATCTTTGCTGGGCGATATCGATGACTAACTGTGTATCAGCAGAACGATTGTTTTTCATAAGCGTATCCAATATCTGTCTATCAGTTACCACATCACTGACAACATAGTGAGGTAACTGATTGGGCTTTTCTATTATAAAGGGATTGTATCAAGAGATTCGGCACCGTAATATAGGGGCACACTTTTTGATGCTAGCAGATTATGACGACTATTTCACCGACACGTGTATCAATGTATGATTTTTTATATCATGATACCAAGCCGATGGTGTCACTCTTAGCAGACGCTGCACAGCTTTCGCTGCCGCAATCACGGTTGGCCATTGATGCCAGTTTGCAGGTCATCGTCAGTGCCCTGCTCGCCTATCAACAGCGTCATCACGGACAAGCAGTGAATAAAAAGCTTTTTTGTCGCAGTGCGATCAAAGAATTGCGCAAATACAATTCGATGAACTTTGCGACCATCGATGCGACGTTATACCATCGAAACGATGCCGCAGACGCGATTTTTAATGACAACGCTAAAATAATCAAAGCCAGCGAACATATTGCTGCTCGTACTCATACAACGGTACAGCAAGTTCAGGTTTTACTGACATCGTTATGCGCGATAGCGCTGCGTGAACTTGCTATTTTGGCAGACTATAGTCAAATGGATAATGAGGAAATTGATAAATGGTTTTCCTTGCAACCACAGTTTTTATCTGCAGATAGATTTTCGGCGACAAACGTACAGTCATCGCCTGAAAATCTAGTAGATGATGATATCTCGACAGATAATACAATAGAACTGCAGCCAGAATATCCTGCAGAACGTTATTTATTAAGCGCTGAGCAGCTGTCAGAAACGCCACCACCATTCGACCCTTATTGGTATAAACTGACCAACTTCAAATCTGAGAGAATTGAACCAGTAGAAGATATGCAATTCGCAACTGGCAACTACCTGAAAGCCATCGGACGGTCACCTGATAATTTACAACAGGGTCAGCACAACGACATGCTGGTTTTTGCGGAGTTGCAAGCCATCGCAGTGCCGCATCAACGCTGGCTATTACAACTTGCAAAAATCTCAGATATCTACCTCAGCCGTGATCGATTACGAATCACCTCTGAACCTACCAGCCCACCCAAACCTCCCTTCGTAAACCTGAGTTTGCTCGGCGGTCATAAAGACAATATCTCAACAACTGTCAATGACAAGCCGATAGAGCCTGATGCACCAACGCCACTTTGGAAAAACCCTGTTATTTTAATCATCATCCTCGTCATAAGCACCCTTGGAGCCTTAGCTACCCTCAAATACCAAAGTAAAGAAGCGAATGGTGCCGTGCTTGCCACAGAAGAAGTAGAGCAAAGTCGTCTCGAAACGCACTCATAACAAGATTTACCAGTCAGCCAGAGGATAAACTTCCTATCGCCAACGACGCTATCAAACCAAGTATATGTAGAGCCAGATATAATAAAAAACCATAAAAAAAACAGCGGCACTATCTATATAGTGCCGCTGTTTTTCATTTTAGGTCTGATCGGGCAACTAAAAGTAGCCCAATCAGCCTTCTTATATGTAATAAACTTACGCTGCTTACTTAGCTTATTTTGACAAGTCACGACCACGGCTGGCTTCGATAGCCAAACGCAGACCGTTTAGACGGATGAAGCCCTCTGCGTCTTTTTGGTCATAAGCACCCGCATCATCTTCAAACGTCGCAATTTTTTCGTCAAACAATGAATCATCAGACTTACGACCGACGACGCTTACCGCGCCTTTATACAGCTTCACACGTACCGTACCGTTGACATATTCTTGTGACTTGTCAATCAACGCTTGTAGCATCATACGCTCTGGGCTGAACCAATAACCATTGTAGATGACTTTTGCGTAGCGTGGCATGATCTCATCTTTTAAGTGAGCAGCTTCACGATCCAGCGTCAATGACTCGATGCCACGGTGGGCTTTTAGCATGATATTACCAGCTGGCGTTTCGTAGCAACCACGTGACTTCATACCGACATAACGGTTTTCGACGATATCTAAACGGCCGATACCATGCTTACCGCCAAGCTCATTCAACTTAATCATAACCTCAAAAGGCTTGAGCTTTTCACCATCAATCGCGACAATATCGCCTTTTTCATACTCTAGCTCTAGGTATTGAGCTTCTTCTGGTGCTTCTTCTGGACTCACAGACCAGCGCCACATATCTTCTTCAGCTTCGGCGTACGGATCTTCTAGGATACCACCTTCATACGAGATATGAAGCAAGTTAGCATCCATTGAATAAGGAGACTTTTTCTTATTACCTGCATAATCAATGGCAATATCATGCTCTTCAGCATATTGCATCAAGCTCTCACGACTAGACAGATCCCACTCACGCCAAGGTGCGATAGTAACCACATTTGGTGACAAGGCAACAGCACCAAGCTCAAACCGGACTTGATCATTCCCTTTGCCTGTCGCCCCATGACTGATGGCATCGGCATCGTGTTCTTTAGCGATCTCAACCAAACGCTTGGCAATGAGTGGACGTGCGATAGACGTACCTAGCAAGTATTCACCTTCATAAATGGCGTTGGCACGGAACATAGGAAATACATAATCACGAGCAAACTCTTCACGCAAGTCTTCGATATAGATATTTTTGATACCCATGGCTTCAGCTTTGGCACGTGCTGGCTCAACTTCTTCCCCTTGACCGATATCAGCAGTAAAGGTAATGACTTCGGCGTCATAGGTCTCTTTCAGCCATTTAGCGATAATTGAGGTATCAAGGCCACCTGAATATGCCAGGACGATTTTATTAATATTTTTTGGATCAAGTTGAGCCATGAATAACTCCTATTTTGAGAATTTAATGTGGGTAACAGTGCTAACATTAGATCGAAAGAAAAACTACCCGTTCAGTGTACATCATATTTGCTACAGGCAAAAGTACAACCACCGCACATGCTGCGGTTTTGGTTAAAATGTATTGTGAAATTGTTTAGGTATCTAAAAAAAACAATAGTTTTCAGATAAGCAAAATGACCCACAAATACATAAGCGGTCCAAATACCGAGCTAATCTTAGTTCTAAGTGAGCTAGCACTAACCAAAATTAGCTCGGTACTAGTGTGCCTATCATACTGCTATCAAGTGGATATCCTCTCGCTTTATAGGACGAACCATATCCAAAGTACAAATATCTATCCGCATATTTAGTCAAGCAGGCAAACCTGTTATGATGGTCATCTAGTACTACCTTCTTTTATCCCCGTATATGACGATATAGAGCGCGACGACCTTATGACTGATTCGATTAGAGAGTTGACCATCCTTCAGCCGGACGATTGGCATATTCACTTGCGCGACGGCAAAGCACTCAGCACCACAGTATCGCATGCAGCAGATAGCTTTAACCGTGTTATCTGTATGCCGAACCTAGTACCACCTGTCAAAAATATCGATGACGCGCGTGCCTATCGTGATCGTATCATGGAGCACCTGCAAAACAGTGAGTTAAGTATAGAGCGCAAATCTGCATTCGATCCACGTATGACTTTATATCTCACTGATAAAACCACCCCAAAAGATATCAAATTGGCAGCACAATCAGGTATCGTACAAGCAGTCAAATTGTATCCTGCGGGTGCGACCACCAACTCCTCTGATGGTGTCACTGACATCAACGCCTGCGTCGATGTCTTTGAAGCTTTAGAAAAGTATAACTTACCTTTGCTGATACATGGTGAAGTCACTCAAGACCATGTAGATATTTTTGACCGTGAAAAACGCTTCCTAGATGAGGTGTTAGCACAAATCATCGTCAAATTCCCCACATTAAAGATCGTGGTAGAGCATATCACTACCAGTGATGCGGCTGATTTTGTGTTAACACAAGGCAATCATATCGCTGCCACGATTACCCCTCAGCATCTGATGTTTAACCGAAACCATTTATTGCTCGGTGGTATCAAACAACACTTTTACTGTCTGCCCATTTTAAAGCGTGAAAGCCACCAAAAAGTATTGTTAGATGTCGCGACCAGTGGCAACCCAAAGTTCTTTTTGGGCACTGACTCAGCACCGCATGCGACAGACAAAAAAGAAAACGCTTGTGGCTGTGCAGGCTGTTATAGTGCCGCGACTGCTTTGCCTTTATATGCCACCGCCTTTGATAGCGTAGGCAAAATTGACAAGTTGGAAGGATTTGCCAGTCGTTTTGGCGCTCAATTCTATGGGATGCCAGTCAATGAAAGCACTGTTACCTTAATCAATACCCCGATGCAAGTGCCCAGCGCTTATCCTTATTTTGATGGATATTAACTTACGCCGCAGATGGCTGGCGAAACACTTCCGTGGTCTCTAAAAGGCTAACAACTGATAGACCACTTTCAAACTCTATTATTTTATCCGATGGGATCGATCGCATCGTTGTAGCAAACGATGTGACCGTCATCATGGGATGATTGTCTTTTCACTCAATATGATAATATGCCTGACAAAAGTGACTTAACTTGATATGACCAATCAAAACTACGCACCCTTGCCTGATAGTGACAACTCCAACCAACTATCTACGCTTGATAGCAAAGAACATAGCCAAGTAAAAACAGACCCTACAAACACTGAAAACACTGAAAACACACAAGAAGCAATGGGTTTAAAAGATCGTTTTCGTAAATTTCTTCCTGTCGTCGTCGACGTAGAGACCGCAGGTTTTAATGCTCAGACGGATGCTTTATTAGAAATCGCTTGTATCCCAATCTTACTCAGTGAGCAAGGCGTATTTTATCCAGGTGAGGCACTAAATGCTCATATCGAACCCTTCGAAGGCGCAAACCTAGAGCCAAGAGCGCTTGAATTTACAGGAATCGATCCAAAAAACCCTTTGCGAAAAGCCATTGCTGAAGATGAGAAAACTGGATTACGCCGTATATTCAAAGGTCTAAAGGATGTTCGTCGTGCAGAGGAATGCCGTCAATGTGTTTTGATTGGCCACAACGCCCATTTTGATTTGGCATTTTTGAATGCTGCGGTACTACGCACTAATAGCAAAAACCACAACCCCTTTCATAATTTCTCAGTGTTCGACACAGTGACGCTGTCGGCTTTAGCCTTTGGTCAGACAGTATTAGCACGCGCTTGTAAGGCAGCTGGGCTCGATTTTGATGGTAAGGATGCTCACTCAGCGCTATATGACACTCAAAAAACCGCTGAGCTATTTTGTCATATTCTCAACAGTTACCCCATGTTGGCAAACGCAGTACACGCTGAAAAATCCGAAGAATCTACTGCTGAGAAAAGTGACAAATAATCTATCGATGACATACCACATCTTGCCAAGCAAGCATAATAATGCTATTGATAATACTTAACAACTTTGACATATTGATTTAATAGTCAATAAGGATATGATTGATACTACGACAAACTGGCACGATAAATAAGCAAATCAATGGCATTTCTAATCACAGAGCTGAACAGAAAAACGTGAAATTGTTTAGATATTTAATAAGCCTACCCGTCATAGCTCACTTTCAAACAGCGGGTTATATCCTGTAGATAGTTTAAATTGTCCACACTGCCTCAGCAAGTAGTTTTCGTGATAGGAGGCTTAATAGAAGGGACTCTATTATGGATCCACAGCTTAAATTATGGGGGACTATCCTCGGTTATATGTTGCTAGCATTGAGCATCAGCGCTTGCACTTCTTTATGGATTCGCTACCATTTAAAGCGCAAAGACCTACATCCTCGTCGTGCAATCAAAAAAAGATACTTAATTTTAAAAAGACGAAGAAAAAGGCTTGACAGAAAACGCAGACGCTATTAGAATACGCACCACTTCGGCATAAATGGTGAAAGCAGCTGAGGTGTTTGTTACTAGTCCCCATCGTCTAGAGGCCTAGGACACCGCCCTTTCACGGCGGTAACGGGGGTTCGAATCCCCCTGGGGACGCCACATTTGGCGTCACTTATTAGCCAGCTTGCTATCAGACTAATAAGCGAACCAGCTAAAAAGCCCAGTCACATTAATTTGTGACTGGGCTTTTTTTATGCGGTAAATTATAATTCTAATTTTTGACTCTTCTATGCCTATTTATCACTTCTGTTGGCTGTGATAGACAACTAAATACGCATCAGCACCAATGCATCAGATTTAAATCAGCCCTTACCTGCTCAGCCCTTACCTACTACAAAACTCTCCTTTGTTTAGCGGTTGTCTAGCAGTCTGTTTTGAGTTCGGATACTCAGAAGTGGCCACTATCAGCCGTTGTTTGTTTGGTTTTTTACTATATCTTTGCATAAAAAAAGCCAGCATTTAATGCTGGCTAAATAGATCAACTATTTTTTACAACCTCTACCAAATCTTATCAGACAGCATTAGCCACAACAACGCCATCACTACCAACACACCGAGTACAGTCTGAATCAAAAAGAAAGCTTGATGTTGACCAACTACTTTACTCAAAGTCACACCCAAGGTACTGTACTTAACAGGAGAGGTGTCGACACTGCCCGTTCTTACCTGATCTTGATAGTATTCTTGCAATATATTCAGAAAACTTTTCAACTCTTTATCATCCAAATTATAAGGCTCGAAAGGCATAAACTCTTTCAGCTCAAATCCCTTCGTTATCCAACGCTCGAGCATGATAGAGCGTAACCACCAACTGAAAAAACGACGCTCCGTTATCTCTTCAAAGCTTAGTATTTTCATCTCTTTGTGTCGATTATCTAACAACAGGCGATTCTTCAGATTGGTTAGATCTTGCTCCGACCCTTCTACGCACTGTAAAAAGTAACCATTGCCATAACAAAGCACGCCTGTGATAGCATCTTCTTCATTGTTTCGTATCGATATCTCTGAAATATCACTCAGCGTACTCGGGCTTGAAAGACCAGTTGAAGTAATCCGGCTCACGTAAATAAACTGGCAAAGATCCGTGGTTACTGGATTTATCGCATTATTGATCGCTGACAAGCAGCTTCTCCTTATACTTCAGACCAATGCAGATATGAGAACCCTCTTGGCCTTAGAAAAAGCTAGGGACAGGACGATTAGCAGTGAAACTGGCTTACTA
>NZ_JAKDUI010000072.1 GCF_030457785.1 Psychrobacter sp.
GTGAGCGAGCGGGTTCATCATTTTCAGACTGTTATAGTTAACCTAAACTACCAATCAACAATGAAACATATGATCCGCAAGGCTTGTACTAAAAGATGCTAGCAAGGGAGTAGCATTGAACATCAGAAACATAACGTTTCGAGTAACCATTATATGAAAGGAGTCAATTTATGAAAATATTTACGAAAACTGCTATAGCAGCTGCTGGTATTGGCATGGCAACCATGGCGTTCGCTGCTGATCCACTGCATAATACTACGTGGCAGACTTATGACGAAGGTCAACCAAAAGGTGTGGTTAAGATCACCGAATCGAACGGAGTATTGACTGGTAAGTTGATCGCTGGCTCTACTCAAAAAGCCAAGCAGTATGTCGGCAGGACAGTCATTAAAAACCTAAAAGCTGACGGTGGCGGTAAATATAGCGGTGGTACGATCACTGATCCTGCAAAAGACAAGGATTATCGTATGACTGCAGACTTAAGTGGCAACACCTTAAAGTTAAAGGGATATATCGGTCCATTTTCACGTAGTCAAGAGTGGAAGAAGAAATAAACTTATCGCTTAGCTTCACATCGAATTGATAGCTAACACATAAAAAAACCCCGCATTACCGAAAGGTTTGCGGGGTTTTTAGTATTGCGACTTATCTAAAGTTTGTATGTCTAAAGCTTATATGACTGTCGAAATACTAAAGTAGCAAGAAAAACGAGTGTCAGTTATCTGTGAGAGTATTCTATTAGAACAAGCAAGTCTGACACCGTTAATCATGCTTTGTGCAGTTATACTTATACTACGAACTCTGGATATGCGTCCATACCACACTCTGATCTATCAGCACCTTCGTATTCTTCTTCTTCAGTGATACGTAGACCCATGATCAGCTTGATGATACTCCAAACTATAAAGCTTGCAACAAATACCCAAGCAAAGATGGTGGCTGCACCAGCGATTTGACCTATGAAAGTCGATGCTGGGTTGGTGATTGGTACAAGTAATAGACCAAATAGACCAACGACGCCGTGAACTGAGATTGCACCAACTGGGTCATCAATTTTCACTTTATCTAATGCTAGGATAGATAGTACAACGATAACACCAGCAATCACACCAAAGATGGTCGCCTGTAGGGCAGTCGGTGTAGAAGGCTCAGCAGTGATGGCTACTAGTCCAGCCAATGCACCATTTAATAGCATGGTTAAATCAGCTTTGCCAAAGATAACACGTGCAATTAAGAACGCACCGATTGCACCACCAGCTGCAGCAGCATTGGTATTCAAGAAGACAACAGCAACTGCGTTTGCACTAGCGATATCGCCAAGCTTTAGTACAGAACCACCATTGAAGCCAAACCAACCTAACCACAATATCAACGTACCAAGCGCTGCTAGTGGTAGGTTTGCACCTGGAATCGCACGTATCTCACCTTTAGGACCATACTTACCTTTACGAGCACCTAGTAGTAACACACCTGATAGAGCTGCTGCTGCGCCTGCCATGTGTACGATACCAGAGCCTGCAAAGTCAGAAAAGCCCATGTCGCCAAGATTGAACATACCAAAGACGTCCTGACCACCCCAAGTCCAACTACCTTCTATAGGATAAATGACACCAGTCATTACCACGGCAAATAGCAAGAATGCCCAGAGCTTCATGCGCTCAGCTACGGCACCTGATACGATCGACATACAGGTTGCTACAAACACTACTTGGAAGAAAAAGTCAGAGGCCCCAGAGTAGACTGAGTCACCGCCAAAGCCGTTTTCAGCAGACGCTGCTAACGCGTCATCTACCAATGACTCACCACCTGCGATGCCACTTAAAAATAAGTCGCCGCCATACATGATGGCGTAACCGCATACCATATACATAGTACAAGAAACGGCAAATAGTGTGATGTTTTTGGTTAGGATTTCAACAGTGTTTTTTGAACGGACTAGCCCAGATTCGAGCATGGTGAAACCCGCTGCCATCCACATGACGAGCGCGCCACACATTAAGAAATAGAACGTATCCAGGGCATACTGGAGCTCAAAGATTTGGTTTTGCATGTTAATTCCCCCTTGAATTGATGCAATAGTAAAGCGTTAGGTTGGACCTATAATCTGTGTCTGTGTTGAGTCATGCGCCTTAAATAGCGTCAGGACCAGTCTCGTTCGTGCGAATACGAATAACTTGCTCGAGTGGCGTGACGAAGATTTTGCCGTCACCGATCTTGCCTGTGCTAGCAATGCGAGTAATGGCTTCGATGGCAGGGTCAACCATTTCATCGATTACAGCGGCTTCGACTTTGACTTTAGGTAAAAAGTCGACCACGTATTCTGCGCCACGGTATAGTTCTGTGTGACCTTTTTGGCGACCGAAACCTTTGACTTCAGTGACGGTAACACCTTTAACACCGATGTCAGAAAGCGCTTCACGTACATCGTCGAGCTTAAATGGTTTTAAGATCGCAGTGATTAGCTTCATAAAAAATTCCTTATTTGTGTGATGCGGAAGGTTGATAGAGGCATTATGGTGCGTCTTATCGCTATCTTGCTTACCCTAAAATCATTCAAGAATTGTGCCAAACCTACTCAAGGGGGTCGGTAGTTTTGGCATTATTTATTCTAAAATCACTAAGGTCATCGCAAATGATAGTGCCTGCAAGGCAATGATAACCACCATTATACATAGAAAACAAGTGAATCAAACTTTGGTATTAAGCCAATGATAAATTTATTATAACCAACTTTTTGGGTACTTGTGCGCGCTATCGCCCGATTTCGTGTGTTGATTTGATAACTTGATTGGCGTCACGTTAAGCAAGACTGGGTAAATAGTACCAGCAAAAAAGCCAGCGAAGTGCTGGCATAGGGGTTGATGTGCGGTCGAGCATGAAAGTGTTGGTGCTTATATGCTGTGCTCACTCTCAGAAAAGCGTTGGTATTATTGGTTTTTAGCCTAGGCCTTAGGAAACAGGAGGTGCGGAGTTTTGGTGCTGCCTAGTAGTTTTTCGGTATCGCTGCCTCGTAACAGCTCGCGTAGACGGGACTGACCAAAAGCACCTGACATCAAGATACCAATGTCATTTTCATTTTGATAATAATGTAGGGCTGATGTCACATCGTGGCTGTTTAGCAGTGATTTTTTGGATTTAATGCCGGCTTGTTTGAGCCGAGCATAAGCTTCACGGAGTGCGTCGCAGTTTCCAGAGGTTTTTTTACCGACCATGACAATATGAACGGTCAATGAGCGAAAAAGCGAGGTCTTACATAGCCAGTTCAGCAACTTATGACAGGTTGGACTATTGTCAAAAGCAAATAAAGCCGTCTTAGGGGGCAAAAATGGTGCATGAGTCACCAAAATGGGGCAGTGACTGACCCTAATGAGTTGGCTCAATGTGGATTTGCAGGTGACATGATGACCGATGACGATTAATTGCGCCTTGTCATCAACGTAGTCGATACTTTCATTGAGGTGTTCATGTCGATGTAAGGTATAGGTTTTGAGTTTTTGGCGTTGTTGTTCGCAATACGTGGTGGCTTGATGGAGCAGAAGTCGGCCTTGGGCTTTTAATTCACAATTACCTATATGTTCTTTGATGGTAAATTGCTCGAGCAAGTTATTTTCGTCATCGATATTTAGGCAGCCTGAATAGTTTACAGCTGCTTTTTGCTGCAAACTTGGCGCAGCGTGTAACAGCCCAATAGGCGCTTGTAGGCGAGTAGCAGCCCACATGCTGGCTTCTAACACTGCTTGCACGTGTTCAGGACAGTCCAGGCATCCAATTACGCTGTCGGGTTTCAAATTACTCATAAGATACCACATTATTCTAATAAGAAAAACAAAGCTGCTTGGTTCGAGGATAAGGCAGTCATACTCACTTCCAAATTCTCTCAACCAATGCAGCTGTTTATAAAACTATATTCGTAACTACTTGCTGATTATTTAAGGTGCTAATAAGGTACTAGATATAAAGTGCTAGGGCGTATCCTCAGTTCGGTCGAAAATTGATTAAACGGGCTGTCATTAATCTAACAGACCAATATCTCGGCGATCATGGATAGAGAAACGATCTATCAGTGTTCTGCTCGCATTATTTAGTCCTACTACTTTGACATCAATGCCTTCTCGTTGCAAGCGTATGACTAGCTTGTCCAGCGTGTCTACCGCACTGACGTCCCAGAAGTGAGCTTGACTGACATCAATTTGAATACTATCTACCGCTTCTTTTGCATCAAAGCTATTTAAAAACTGGGTGGTAGACGCAAAAAATACTTGGCCTTGAACATAGTAGTAACGACTGTTATTACTATCATCGTACTCACTGAATATGGTCAAGAATTGCCCAATTTTATTGGCAAATGCCAAAGCAGATAACAGGACACCGACACCCACACCATAGGCTAGGTTGTGTGTAAACACCGTGGTCAAAACAGTCGCTAGCATCACGATGTTAAAAGACATAGGATGGGTTTTAAACTCGCGGATGGACTGCCAGTTGAAGGTACCTATTGACACCATGATCATCACAGCGACCAGCGCTGCCATTGGAATTTGGCTGACCCACTCGCTCAAAAATACAACCATGATAAGCAGTACAACACCCGCTATTAAGGTAGATAAGCGCGTACGTCCGCCAGATTTAACGTTGATCATCGATTGACCAATCATTGCACAGCCAGCCATACCACCAAAGAAGCCTGACACCACGTTTGCTATACCTTGACCACGGCATTCTTTATTTTTGTCACTGGGTGTGTCGGTCAGCTCATCGACAATAGTCGTCGTCATCATCGACTCCAACAAGCCAACAATCGCCAGTGCTATAGAATAAGGTGCGATGATCAATAAAGTGTTTAGATTCAATGGAATATCAGGTAACAAAAACATCGGTAATGAGTCAGGCAAATCGCCCATACTGCCGACATTACGAATATCAAGATTCATATACATGGCAACAGCGGTCAAACCAACAATACAAATAAGTGGTGAAGGGATCACGCGACCTATTTTAGGAATCAGTGGAAATAAGTAAATAATCCCCAAGCCCACTGCTGTCATGATATAAACGGTCATACCGACCCGCTCAGTCATGGGGTTGAGTTCGGGTAACTGGGCGGCAAATATCAAGATTGCCAGTGCATTGACGAAGCCAATAACCACCGACCGAGAGACAAATCGCATCAAATTACCGAGCTTTAGAATCCCCATCACGACCTGAATGGCACCGCATAATAAGGTGGCGGCCAGTAAATACTGCAAACCATGCTCAGCAACCAAATCGACCATCACCAGTGCCATCGCACCGGTAGCGGCTGAAATCATGCCTGGGCGACCACCGACGAAACTGATGACGACAGCGATACAAAAAGAGGCGTATAAACCGACCTTTGGGTCAACACCAGCGATGATAGAGAAGGCAATGGCTTCGGGGATCAAGGCCAGCGCAACGACCAAACCTGATAAAACGTCACCGCGAACATTGGAAAACCACTCGTCACGTAAGTTATCGATAAAAGATGTCATAAGCAAGCTTCATAGGGTTAGAGGCAAAAGAAATAATCATTACTCATTAATAAGATGATCGCGTTGCTATATTTAATAAGATGATCGCGTTGCTATATAAATAGCTTTTCATCTGTCTGTCGCCACAACATGCGCTGAGTCATATTGTGATTTTGAATTATTAAAGGCCGATAATAATCCTGTCATCGGATTCATTATTGACTGATACGCTCGTCAATAATGAATCCGATGACAAGTTCAGTATGCTTACCTAAAAAAATTGTTTATAAAGGTCGCCTGAAGTAGTGTGCTCAAATAACACCTACAGTAATCTAAAGAGTTCATAACGAGATGCTGTGGTAGCAGGTGATAAGTATGCTATCAAATAAACGCTGTCGTCTATTATTGCACGATCACAGTACCAATCATTGCCAAAGAAATGTGACAACGTGATAAACTAAAATGCTTGGGTTAATACCCAATGATTAAAGGCTGGGGCGGTTATTATAGCACTAGCCCCTCAATATAAAAACAGGCGCATAATAGCACAAAGTTATAAAAAATCAGTACCGAAGTCTGAACGATACCGTTATCATGCCTTTCATCATGACAGCATCACTAAACCGACTCTTATACCGTATTGGTTGGTACTATATTGATTGGTACTACATTAGCTGGTGCTATATTGGTCAGTTGATGCTACTTTGTTCGTTCAAGAAAAAAAGGAATAGATATGACATCCCACTCTGCAACAGATGCCTTACTTCATAAAGGCGATGGTTTACAAGTCGTGGTTGGTTTGGGACAGTCTGGGCTATCCGTTGCACGGTATTTATCCAAGCAAGGCTATCAAGTTGCCGTCACTGATAGCCAGGCTACCCCAAGCTTAGCAGGTCAGCTGCCAGATGAAATCAATATTCGTCAGTTCGGCACCATTGATGCCGAACTGTTGCAGCAAGCCGCACGTATTATTATAAGCCCTGGTATCTCACCAAAAACAGAAGCAGTTGCTGCCGCGCGCCATGCCAATATTCCAGTAGTCAGCGATATTCAATTGTTTTGTGAGGCCTGTACGGTACCGATAGTAGCAATCACAGGCTCCAATGCGAAAAGCACGGTGACTACGTTGGTCGGTCAAATGGCAGCCGATGCGGGTGTTCAGGTCGGTGTTGGTGGCAACATCGGTGTTCCTGCGTTGACATTACTGGATGATAAAGAGATGGCGTTAGCCGTGTTAGAGTTGTCCAGCTTTCAGTTAGAAACGGTGACCAATTTGGGAGCACAGGTAGCAACGGTGTTGAACATGTCACCTGATCATTTGGATCGACACGGTGATATGCTTGGCTACCATCAAGCCAAACACCGTATCTTTCAAGGTGCCAAATCAGTGGTCATCAATCGTGAAGATGCGTTGACACGTCCACTGGTAGCGGATAACTTACCGAGAGTCAGCACAGGTGTTCATGCGCCAGACAAAGATCAATACGGACTTATTACTGATCCTGAGGGTCAGATTTATTTGGCACGCGGTACAGAAAGGCTACTGTCAGCAGACAAACTGTTGATTAAAGGTCGTCATAATTTGCTCAATGCTCAAGCAGCGTTAGCATTGGGTGAGCTTGTAGGTTTATCATTAGACAGTATGTTGGATACACTGCAACAATTCACCGGCCTGGAACATCGTTGTCAATACATCGCAAAGGTTAATGGCATTGATTACTTCAATGATTCAAAAGGAACCAATATCGGCTCAACGATGGCTGCCATTGAAGGTTTGGGTGCGGTTTATGCACCAAAAGATGGTAAGTTGCTGTTAGTGCTAGGTGGACAAGGTAAAGGTCAGGCGTTTGGAGAGCTGACGACTTTGATTAACCAGTATGTGGGCCAAGTGGTATTTATCGGTGAGGATAGTTCGTTGATTGAGGAGCACCTACGGGCGGCGAATTTAAGTGCTGATGTGGTCGTGCATCAATGTCAGACGTTAGAAAATGCTTTTTCCACCATTCAACAAGTGACAAGTAGCAGTCTATCGCAAGTGCAAGCAGTCCTGTTGTCACCTGCCTGCGCTAGTTTTGATCAGTATAGTGGCTATGTCGCTCGAGGTGAGCATTTTCGTAAACTGACCAGCCAGCTAGAAGGCGCGTAATTAGATGGTGCGCCGACCAACTCATAATCTTGAAGACGCTTGATGGCAATGACTGGTGTTAAACCAATACGCGCATATTTAGTGTATTGCCGTGACGAGCGAGTATTTTCTGTATAAACGATTGTTTTGATTGTGGATTACTGCTACTGTCAGGCATAACCAGTGGGCTGAGTGGTACGGTAGTATATTTGCTCAGTGTGCTTGCTTGGTTTTCTGTCAGTCAGTTAGTGAGCGGTGGCAGGCAGTTATTAATCAGTTATTTATCATTGTCTGTTTGCTGTTATTTGCTTTATATTTTTTAAACGGTGGCGTTGTATAGACGCCGTGTTTTTCGTTCGTTAGTGTATACAAAATTATGTCCATCTCTTCCTTTTTTCGTTCTTCGTCCCAAACAAAAAAAACCTCTGCCTCCGATGGTGTTTTGTCGATGCCTTCAGCGCGTGCCGTCTTAATATCTAGCGTAGGTTGTATGCTGGTGCTTAGCTTGCTGATGGTGGCATCTGCTTCTATTCCTTTCGCGCTTAGTCGTGGTATGCCAGAGTTACAGTTTTTCAGAAACCAACTCCTATATATGACCATCGGGTTTGTGGCGGCGACTATTCCTTATTATTTTCTGTCTTTAAAAAGGCTATATAAGACCGAGACTCAGTTTATATTACTGGGGATTACAGGTGTCCTGTTGGTGGCTGTGTTGTTTAGCACGCCTATTAATGGTGCCAAGCGTTGGTTGCAGTTAGGTGGATTTAATTTTCAGGTAGCCGAGTTAGTCAAGTTGGTTATGATCGTTTTCGTTTCTGATTTTGTGGTACGCCGCTCTTTCGAAGTTCGTAACGGTATGGATGGTTTTTTGCGGATTTTGTTGGTGGTCGTGCTACTGACGGTGTTGCTACTATCGCAACCAGATTTTGGTTCGCTTGTCGTGATTTTGGGTACTATCTTTGCGATTTTTTATATCGCTGGAGCACCTTACAAGCACTTTATCGCATTGGGGGCGGCTGCTATTGGCGGCTTGGTTTTGATGGTGACGACAGCGCAATACCGAGTGGTGCGTGTGATGTCATTTGTCAATCCGTTCGATGATGTACAAGACACTGATTACCAATTGGCGCGTAGTTTAATAGCCTTTGGTCGTGGGCAGTTTACGGGCGTTGGATATGGTGAGAGTGTACAAAAACTCTCGCACTTACCTGAAGCCCACACCGACTTTTTATTGGCAATCACTGGTGAGGAGTTGGGATTTGTTGGGGTTGCGATGGTATTGATACTTGAGGCTCTGATTATTGCCAGTGCGATGCGTATCAGTTATAACGCATTAAAACGCCGACAGATGCGTATGAGTTATACGGCTTTTGGTATCGGCGTGGTGTTCATCGGGCAAACGATTATTAATGCAGCGATGAATATGGGTGCGATTCCGACCAAAGGTTTGACGATGCCCTTCTTTAGTTATGGCGGATCTTCGATGCTCGTTAGCCTACTTATGGTAGCGCTATTGCTCAAAATATATAAAGAAAGTGCACAAATCGAAAAAAGCCAGTGCCGTTATTATTAGTAGAGGGCAGGGGTATAAATAAGAGCGCCGCTATTTTTTATAGTGGCGTTTTTTGTTTGCTATCTTCAAGCATTGACGCTGCTCAATTGCTGTTTACCTTGTAGAGGGGTGTTGTCCCATTGAGCAATCGCTTGCTTTAGCATGTTTTTAGGCGTATCAGTATCGACGGTTGGTTGCTGTAATAATTGTAGGGCACTAGCAATGAGTGCGCTTGGGTTGCAGATGTTGATTGGCTGCGCTAGATTTTGTTTAGAGAGCTTTTGACCATCATCGTGGCATATTAGGGGTAGGTGATACCATTGGTCAATGCCTGGCAAGCGAGCGGCCTCCATAATGCTGATTTGTGCTGTGGTCATGGGTAAAATATCTAAACCGCGCATGATATGAGTGACTTTTTGCAGACCATCATCGAGACTGGCGGCCAATATATAGTTGATCATGCCATCTTGCCGGCGCACGACCATATCTCCTAGTGTCTGCTGAGGATTAGCCCACTGTAGTCCTTGTATGCCGTCCTTGAAGCCAATCTGATAGTTTGGTAGTTGTATGCGTAGCTTATGCTTCTGCCTATCTAGAGCAGCCGCTATACAGCAGCGTGGATAGCATTTTTTATTGAGTGTTTTATTATTGCCATCCCCATCGGCTTGACGCTGCTCCTCTTTAGCCCAGTATCTTGCTAGGTCTTTACGTGAGCATTGACAGCCATAAGTCAGAGGGAGTAGTGCTGACGATAAGTAGTCATTGTAAATATCAATGCGTTCAGACTGATGAATAACGTCACCATCCCAGTGTAGCCCAAGGGTGTCTAAATCGAGCAAAATCTGATCTGTAAACTGTCTATCACAGCGTTCGATGTCTGTATCTTCGATACGCAGCAGCCATTTACCGCCCAGTGATTTAATGTGACAAAAGCTGGCAAGGGCAGTGGTAAATGAGCCCAGATGTAGCTCACCAGTGGGTGAAGGGGCAAAGCGTCCAATAGGCTGCGATGGTACGGTCTGAGTAAGCATAGGCGTGTGGAAGGCTTTCAAGCTAGTGAATGATTGATAATCAAGAGGCATTTACTGTTAGGGCTAGATTGACTGATTAAACTGCTCAACACGCGCTAAATGTCGTGAGTTAAAGAACCTTCTTTTAAAATGCCACAAGCGACCATATTACGGTCGCTTGTGGCTTTGGTTCTACTACTACCGTGTAATACCCTCTTAAGCACCTTGGTTTTGACGTTCTTTCATTTCGGATAATGTCTTGCAGTCGATACACTGAGTGGCTGTTGGACGTGCTTCGAGACGACGCAGACCAATCTCGACACCGCAAGTCTCACAAAAACCATAGTCATCATTTTCGATTTCAGCCATAGACTTGTCGATTTTGCGGATTAGCTTACGTTCACGGTCGCGAGTACGTAGGGCCAAGGCAAACTCTTCCTCTTGGGTGGCACGATCATTGATATCCGGCATGGCGCTTGACTCATCTTGGATATAAGTCTTGGTACGATCTGCTTCGCCAATCAATTGGTTTTTCCAGGCCAATAAAATGGCTTTAAAATGCTCTAATTGAGCATCAGACATGTATTCTTCATCTTTGGCTGGCTCATAAGGAGTAAACTTCACTTCACTCGGGTTCGTGGTTACGGAGCTCATATAGGTATCCTACTTTTTCAAATTAATCCAATAAAACGACATATCAACAGATAAGGCGTTATTAATTTTACAAACGTTATAATGTCGTCCATTTATAAAACGTTTTACCACTGGGTAACACAGCTAACTCTATTACTATGAATATATTAATGGTTAGGCAGACGATAGGGCTTCTTTTTATATAAATAGTGTCGCCTAAATTATGTCACCAAACGCTGATGGTCAAAACAACTTTTTTGCCATCTCAGCCATCGTGGCTATGATCAATGACCTTGTCCACTCTCCAAAATTAGATGGTCCTGACCATATCTCAT
>NZ_JAKDUI010000073.1 GCF_030457785.1 Psychrobacter sp.
CAGTAGGATTGTTGTCTGCAATGTCGCCAGCTGTGTCGTTGTGCTCATCCAAGGAAGTTTTAAACCCCATGACTTGCTCAGTTGTTAATGTACCGTTGGCGATGATCATATCTGTTGTTGAGAGAGTATTTTCTTGCTCACTTACCTCAGCACGATACGTTGGTAACTGTGGCATAGTGTTAGAGGGTATATAATCTACTATCACTTTTTTCTCTGGGTTTCGCGCTTCAAACCTCTCGATAACATTATCTAACGGCTGTTGTAAGCTGTCTTCTGCTAGTAAGTACAAGGTGTCATCCGAATGGTCATGCTTATATACCAAGAATTGCTTATCGGTCTTGCTTGCGGTGACAGGCACTGGATGCAAGACAGGCACTGGATCCAAATTTATATGAAAACTTTTTAATAACCACATTAGGAGGGCGATGACAACTATCAGCAGTATAGCCAATTTAGCCAGTAGTCGTTTATTACCTTTCATATATGGCCGCGCTTATTTTCATTGAGTTGTCGTGAGTGTAATTTAGAGAGTTTGTACTGCCTAAAGTAATAAAATCTACTGCTTCAGCACTTCGTTTGCCAGATCTGAAAGCATATCTGCAAACACATCGTTTTCTGCAAGCCCTTGTGCGTTTTGTTTATTACCGCCATGACTCTTGATGTCCTGACGTTTATCACCGTCACTGATCGTGACGCCTGTGGTGACCGAGCTGGGGTGACTGTCAGCTGCTTTTGTTCGGTGTGCAGCTAAGGGCGATTCGCCCGTTTTTATTTTGTCTTGTAGCCACGTAAAACCATGAGTAGCCCACCATGCTTCAAATCGTGGCAGGGTGCTTCTATGTACCGCAACAGGCAAGTCTAATGTTCTTAGTTTCTGTGCCAATATAGGGTCGCTAATGACTTGGTTGGTACTTAAGTATAGCCCACCGTTATCGTCGGTGTAGGGCTTTTTGTTTTGCCAAGCTTTATCGCTGAGCTCCATACGCGGTAATTGCCATAACGCACCTCGATAGTATACAACGTATAACCGTCGTTTAGGGTGGACAAAAGTGGCATCAATCGGACGTAAAGGCATAATACTCAACAATCTCGGGGACAAAAAATTTAAAAAAAAGAAATAACGACAGCGGTTGTCGTAAACAATGACTGTGTTCGCCTCGTTCACTAGTAAACCGTGGTCAACAATGGCACACTGACTGTCAGTCTGCGTACACTATCCTTGAGGTATATTTTCTATCTTCAATGTTATTTTATCGTCGATAATTATGCTAGCGCAATACAGCAAAGTTTTGTGAATGTTCAACACGACCTCATTTAATAAGATTATTTTATATATGTTTACTATTATCCAGTCGCATCGCACCGAACAGTTGGTTGAGCAGTTGTTAGCTGCTTATCAGTCTAAAGACCTGCCTATCTTTGAAGAGTTTATTGTCATTGTTCCTTCGATGGTACTGGGTGATTGGCTGGATAAGTCTATTGCCAGCCAAGCAGGCATTAGTACTTTGGTTACGACGACGTTTTGGGGACAATATCAATGGACGTTGATGCAAAGAGTGCTGGCTGAACATAACGTATGGTTAAAGGCTAATCAGCGCGAAAAGGAGGCTATTACTGTACCAGAGGTGGCCGTGTTGACTGGTTCGGTCATGCAATGGCGCTTGTTTGGGTATTTCACTTATTACCAAGCACAGATTATGGGTGACGATAAGCATCCTTTGTATCCTTTGCTATCGGCATTATTGGACGATGAATCTGATCGCAGTCAACAAGATGTGCGCTTGTGGTCGTTGGCGACAGATTTTTCAAGAGTATTTAGCCGGTATTTGACTCACCGTGAGGATTGGTTGGAACTATGGTCTGCAAACAAGCAAGTCGACGTAGAGCAACTCATCGCTGAAAAAGACAAGCTGACGATGGAGTTCGACAAATACGCGAGCGGCACTCCTGAATGGTTGATGGAACACTATCTCGAGCTCGAAGTCGCTCAGCGTCACCTATGGCGGCTATTGTTTGCTTCGGTATATGAACATCGATCGTCGGTTGAGAGGCGGTTTTGGCAAATCATGTCACAAGACAAAACCGATACCGGAGTCGATGTACAGGCTATCCTGCCAGCGCAACTGCATATCTTTACCATTCAGCAACTACCACAAAATGAGCTGAATTTTTTACAGCGTTTATCGACTCATGTAGATATCGTTTTATTACACTACAATCCGTCCCAGCTGTTTTGGGCAGATATCGTCGATAAGCAATGGCTACAACGTCAGCAAGTGATTAACCCAGAAAACGTGTTTTTGCGCGATTATGGTCACACGTTATTGTCACGTTTAGGCAAACAGTCGCGTGAGACCTTTGCCATGCTAGCCAGTCTTTCTGGTAATGAAGATACAAAAGGATTTCGGCTCGATTGGCAAGATAAGTTTGATATCAATGATCAGCAAGCATCTAATAACATTACTAATAATAGTGTGACTAAAAATACAGATGAACAATCAGTCGAAACTACCAAACCTACCAAACCTACCAAAACTATAGATACTATTGAAACGATAGCCGAGCAACCACTGAGTTTGTTGGCTCACTTGCAGCAAGATGTGCTGATGCTCGACGAAGGGGCTACGCAGCAGACCACAGCAGGTCGTCTGAGTGCCGCGTTGAATACACAAATGCAAAGTGACGTGAATGCTAATGCTGACGATCATGATAGCTCAGACTTATGGTATAGCGATGATATTTTAAAAGATAAACGCTATGAGCAACCTCGCCATTGGCAATTGTCGCAATATGACAACAGCCTCAGCATCCATTCTTGCCATAACTTGCAACGTCAACTTGAAGTGCTGCGCGGCATGATTGGTCGTTGGTTAAATGACGCCAATGAAGACGGTAGTAAGCGCCACTTGTCTGATATTGTCGTGCTTCTCCCTGATGTCGATCGTCATCATGAACTGATCAATTCTGTGTTCGTTCATGGGCAAGGACAAGATGGTTTGACGTTGCCAGCCAAAGTCACTGGTGTGGTTGATAAGTCGATTCAACAGTTGTGGGAGGCGATACGAGGGTTTTATGGACTTTTAGGCAGTGATAGCGCTCGGTTTGAAGCGGCGGAAGTCTTTGATTGGCTGATGCTATCGCCACTCTATGAGAGCTTTGGCTTGACGCATGAGCAGATGAGCCGTGCTTGTGATTTGCTCGAACAAGCTGGGTTCATACGAGGATTTGACGAAGCGCACTTGCAGCAAACACTGGATATAGATGATTATGATTACCGTTTCAGCTTTGCACATGCGCTGGATAAGTTGGCATTGGGATTGCTGATGCCAGAAGCTGATATTAGTGATTGTCTCTATCCTGACAACTGGCAGGAGAATGTCTTAGCAGAAAAGACAGTACCTATATCGGCGATTGGTTTGGCAGATGCTGCAATCATTGAAGGGTTGTGCCGTATTCATCGTGGACTTGATCATTGCCGTTATGAGTTTCAGGCGACGCATAGTGCGGAGGACTGGCTCAACAATATTGAGAATAGCATCATTCATCCGTATTTTGGTGCGCTTGATCAGACCCGACCAATGCGCGCTATCTTTAATGCGATGAATGGTTTTAAGAGTAGCTTGCGCGCCAATCGACATTATCAACGCTACCATACTGGCGATATGGCTGATACTAGCGATGATAGCCAGTCAAATACAGCTGTAGATAAGGCAGCAGTAAACACATCAAAAAGCACATCAGAGTCGTTGCAGGTTGAGGCCAGCCAGGTTGAGTCAAGGCTATCACAGGTGAATAACTTGCCGTTAAAGCTCAGCTTTATGCTCGACAGTATCGAGGATGAGCTAGAGAGTCAGCAAGTAAGTGCTGAGCCGACAGGGGTGATTACTTTTGGTCGTTTTGGCGCGTTGCGTAATGTGCCTTTTGGCTTAGTGGTGATGCTCAATATGGACTTGGCTGAGTTTCCCAGTCGTGACCGTGACAATCGATATGATTTGATGAAGTCTGGGCTGGCACGACGCGGCGACAGATTTAGTGAAGACGATGACAATGGGGCGTTTTTGGATGCATTACTCTGTGCCCGTAATGCCTGTTGGATTTTTTATAACGGTCAGCGGCTCACGGATACACATGAGCATTTGCCTGCCAATCCGGTGAGTGAGTTGTTGCAGTTTTTACAAGGAGAGGTGCAGTGGCAGTGGGACCCTTTACAGACTGAGCAAATCAAAAATAAGCAGCGTGCGTTAGTGGCTGAGGACAGTAGCGAGACTGAATCAGCACTGGCTGCACAAGTACAACGATATTTACCCAAGCTTATCGAGCAGTGGTTGGTCACTCAACATTCAGCATTGCCTTTTGCCGAAGAGGTGTTTTTACAGTCTGACGCTGAGCCGTCCGCTATGGATGTAGATAGTTCAAGCAGTCAGGATGATGGTCAAGCATTGATGGGTCTCCTAGCAGATGCCATGAAAAAGGAAAAAACCTATCAGAAAAGTACCAATGCGCCAGCACGAGTGTGGCATGAGGTATTTGAGCGCTTGCACTCACCAGACCACAACGCAGCAATGATGAAAGTTACTCTACCAAGCCCAGAGGAGTATGAGAGTATCGCTCAGCGTATTGAGCTGGCTGATACTTTAAAGGTTGAAGCGTTAAATGCTGACGAGCGAATCGAAATTAACCAAATAGATATGCAGTCTTTGTATTATCAGGTACGTCACCCAGCCAAGCATTTTTTGCGAGAACAGCAAGTACAGATGGTGTTGCCAGAAGATGAGATGGCTCAGCAAGAGCCTTTATCATTAACTGGTTTGAGTGCATATGAAGTGAATGTGCAGCTGCTTGATGAGTTAAATAAAAAAAGTGGTATGAGCATCGGCATGGCTGCTGGTGAGTCCGCGATTGATCCGGATGATATGAATCACCATACGACTGCTACGGCACGGACTGGCACTCTCAGTAAGCTACTATATAATCCAGTCATGCCCGCAGGTATAGCACGCCAGTCGACGCTAGAGTATCAGCAACTTCAGTTACAAAAGCAGTGCCAAGCATTTTCTGAGCAGTTACGGGCGTTGGGTATAGAAATTCCTAGAAGTGATAATAGACATAGCGAGGATGACAGAAACAAAAGCAACGCCAGTCATGTACTGCTGACGCCTTGTGTTGAGGTGATGACGACAGTGGTTACCCCAGATATAAATACTCATGGTCAACTACCTATCAAGGGAATGGTTCCGGCTGGCTCACAGAAGCTGTGGCTAAACATTTTACCCAACAGTGCCCGTACTACCTATTTATTACGGTTTTGGTTGGCGCATGTCTATTGGCAGGTAGCACGGCGCACCACGCAAGCACAAGTGGTAGCGGGTGATGGTAGAAGTATTTGGCGATTCAATAAAGGCAGCGACGAGTATAAGTTTTCTAAAAAAGACACCACCTTTATGCTGGCACCGATGGCTTATGATGCTGCTGTCGCTGAACTGCTCAAATGGATCAGGTTTGCTCATATTGCTGGCAAGACCCCAATGACGGTCCTGCCTATCCATGCACTCTCATACCTAGAAAAAATTAACAAAGCGAGAGAGAAGGACACAGACTATCAGATGAAACCAAGCGACTTTGATGGCTGGCTGTGGCCTGGCTACAACACGGATGTTGTCTATGATAGCTGCTCGCGACACGAGTTATGGCAATACCTGCTTTATAAGCAAGATGCCTTTGCTAAATTGAAGGATGCGCTACCAGTATTGGCTGAGCCTTTATTTTCGGAGATGGATAAGGCTTTAAAAGCACTATAAACCGATGTGCGCTCGCAATTTCAAATAGATCGCGACAAATGACAAGCATTTTAAACAAGTGATTTTTATGGACAAACGTAATAACGCTGATAGTAAAAGCAAGGCCAGTAACAAGACCAGTGATAGCGATAGTTGCATTAAGGCTTCTCACCATGCCGAGAATACGAACAACACTTTCGTCACTTCTGACGATTCAGAGCAAGTACCGGCAATTCTCATTAAATTGAGTGGCAAGTATCTGATTGAGGCGTCTGCTGGTACCGGTAAAACATGGACATTAACTGGCATTGTGTTGCGTTTACTTATCGAGGGGCGACGTGCACCAGAGCACATCATTGCCACCACCTTCACCCGCGCTGCTGCTGCTGAAATGCGTCAGCGCATCCATGATCGTTTGGTTGATTTTTATCAATTGTTGCAGTGGCTTAATAACGTCCAAGCAAACCCAAATACGCATCAAGTTCTTTATCCAAAGTTAAATCAGCGCCAAGATGGCACTGTCGGTGATGAGAACGTCGGTAAGCAAGCCAATAAACAGCTATCAGCAGAAAGTAGCGCAGGTGCATTAGATGCATCGTCAGACAACAAAATCAGAGATGAGCAAGTTAAGGCTCGCAAGGATTGGCTAGAGGAAAAGGCGAAATTGTCAGGTAATGCTGACCTAATCGCTGATCCTATTAACTTATACCTGTTGACGTATTTACTGGATCATACCGAAGATTACTCACTGGCTGATGCCATGAGGCGCTGTGCGTTGGTACTGACGACGCTAGATAAGTTGTTTGTGGGTACGCTTGATAGTTTGTCGCAAAAATGGCTATCCGAATACAGTGCCGAGACTGGACATCAGCAAGGCATCCAAATCAGCGACCAAGAGCAGAGTGTGATAGAGAGTATCATTCATGATGCGGTGCGCGCACATCACAGCTATTTGTACCATCAGCAACCAGAGGTTTATCAGTTACTGCAGCACAGTCAGCGGCTAACATCGCCTGCTGACCACCTAAATGTGGCGCAAAAATCTATGCAATTCGTCTCGACACCGATAGAGGCTGTTGATCTGGGTGATGAGCCCGACTTTGCTACATATCAAAAAGTGCTAGAAGATTTTAAGCAGTGTGACTTGAAGGATATGGAGCCGTATTTCAATAAAGACTATCGCAAAGAACAAGGATTTAATGCGCGAGCCAGTATCGGAACTAGGGCTGATAAGATCGTTAATATACAGACTGCGGTGGAGCAATATGGTCACGCTTTTTTTGCGAATCTAGATGAGGACGCTCAAAAGTTCTATGAGGCAGTGCCTAAAGTGTTCATAAGTGAGGATGATGGTGGTAAAGGCTTCAATAAAAATAAAAATGAGCAGCGGCTGGCTTTTATTAATCTTGAAAGCATGCAGGCATTAAAAGCAGTATATGATTATACCAATAAGATTGAATCCTATCTCGATGCACTCGTCGAGAACCTTAACCGTGATATTGCGCTAAAAGTTCGTCAAAAGCTGCCAGCGATATTAGAATCCCGCGGTGAGACTACGTTTGCCTTACAAATGGTTCGTTTAAACCAAGCGTTATGTGGCAAACAAGGTGAGCGGCTGGCACGCTATATACGTCACCATTATCCTGTGGCTTTGATTGATGAGTCACAAGATATCAATGGTGAGCAGGCACGCATGATTGAGCGTATTTATCTGTCTAAAAATAGCAATAATGCCGCTAACGACACAAAGGGTGCTGAAGACGGCGTGAAAGAAAAGTCTCAAAAGAAAGGTGCCCGGGGTTTCCTGCTGCTCGTTGGTGATCCAAAACAAGCGATTTATGGGTTTCGTGGTGGTGATGTTGCCAACTATAACGCCATGAAAGCCAAGTTTAACAAAAGTTCTATCATGAGCTTAGATATCAATCGTCGCTCCAATGAGCGCTTGATTAGCGCCTTAAACCATTGGTTTGGAAGACCCAGTTCAGTAGTGGAGACTGAAGATAGGGTTGACGATAAAGCCAGTCAGTTGGCACAACTCGGTAAGCATATTTATTATCAGCACATAAAGGCGGCTAATACGGATTTGCGCTTGTCATGGCAAACGCCTGTAGATAAACAGCTGTCATTTAAACAACCAGAAATACAAGGGCAGAATAATGAGGTTTTGCCAGACAATCCTGTCAGTGTGATTCATTTACCTTATGACAAAGACGCCAAGTACAGCGCCTATGAGCTGACAGCACTGCATATCGCAGCCCTGCTGGCAAATGAACAAACGTTTGATGGTCGACCGATTAAGCCAAGTGATATTGGTGTTCTGGGTCGGCGTAAGCATGAGCTTAAGCAAGTTGAAGACATGCTTGGTCAGCTGAGTGTACCAACGATAGAAACGGCGGAAAAAAATGTCTTCAGTACACCCATTGCTGCTGACTTAGCCGCTTTGCTCGAAGCCATGCTTAGACCGCATCGTCGAGACATCATCAATCGAGTATTGACCAGTAACTTTTATCAGATGAGCTTGAATGAAGTGCAGGCTTTGATGTTAAGTGAAAATGATGTGGATGCGAATACACAAGGTGTGTCAGAGCCATCTGAAGGTTTGTCTGAGTTAAAGGAGCGTTATCAGGATTTTCAATTATCCTTGAAAGATGCTGCTTGGCGTTGGCAGCACAACGGGGTTTTGTCTGCACTGCATTATTTGCTTGGTCATAACTCTTTGACGAGTAGCAATGAGACACACTATTCTTCTATCGATCAAAAACAAAGCAAGCAAAGCGTCTGGGTAGGACTTGCTGAGTTAGAAGATGGCGCTCGTACGCTCATGGATTTGCGTCATTTGCTCGATATTTTGGCAGAGCACGGTATGCACATCGGTGAGCATGAGCTTTTGGCGTGGTATAAGAAAAATATGAATAGCGGTCATACTCCTGAATGGGCACGGCAGCAGCCATTGCCAACAGCATCCGGTGTGCAGTTGATGACGATTCATAAATCTAAAGGGCTCGAGTTCCCGATTGTGTACGTCGTCGGCATGGATGGCGCGAGTCCTAAAGCCGGCAGTCGCGGTGATCACAATTTATTTTTGTATGAGCATACGACAGACAATGGTTACTCAGAGCGCCGGTTATCTGCTAGCAAAGGTAAACCGCATGGTAAATCGGCCAAAGGGGATGTAGACACGGACTATTACGCCCAATTTGAAACCACAGAAAACTATGAAGAGCTTAGACGGCTGGGCTATGTTGCCTTTACCCGTGCTAGTGAGCAGTTATATATCGTTCTAAAGGATGCCTATAATACGTCAGGATGTAAGCTTAAGCCGAGCTTGCAATGGTTAAGCTGCGAAGAACACAAGTTTGTGTTGCCAGATAGGTTGCATGCGCACGTAGGCTGGCTCGAGTATGAAAAAGTCGTAACCAATGCACAGGATATCATCAAGTCAAATACAGAGTCACGAGAAAAAAAATCGAGTGAGACACAGTCGCCAAATAGCGATGGAACCATTGCTAAGGCACAGACTCTTATTGATTATGATGACGCCTACGCACAAATTAAAGCCCGTTATTTCAAGGGTTGGGCAAAGACTAGCTTTACTGCGCTATCACGCCAGCTGAGTGAAGAGGGCAAGGCGTTGGCAGTGTTTGATGACGGGGTAGAGGATGACATAGACATAGCGGACGGCTTAACGGGTGACATTAATGACAGTGACAGTGACAGCGATAACGGCAATCATGAAACGGGTGAGGTAGCTACAACTAACCCAGTTACCAGTGATGATATCCGCTTCCGTTTTGTTAAAGGCGCCAACGCGGGTACTTTTTTACATGAGATCTTTGAAAAAATAAACTTCAATGATAACAGTCAGTGGTCAGGTGTCATTGACCAGAGTGTACGCCAGTACCAACTACCCGTCACCTATGCCAGTTCTAGCGTTCAGCAGCGATTGCAGCCCAATGATGATAGGCTTTTAGAGAAAGGCGTTGAAGATGTAAATATAGCAGATCCAGTTCAAGTCGGTGTCGATCATGATGCGTTGATGGCATGGATAGCTGATGTGTTGAAAGCGCCATTATTGGCGTCTGGTCGTGCCTTACAAGAGATACCTACAAAGCAACGTATTGCCGAGCTTGGGTTTAACATGGGGTTGTCAGAAGACTTTGTTCCAGAGCTTATTAATCAAGCCTTTTCAGAGTACCTACCCGATGATCCAGATAAGCATATTGAACTGAATTCGCAAAAAAACGCTAATTATATATATCGATATTTACGCGGTGAGATTGATCTCGTCTATGAATGCGCTGGCAAGTATTATGTGGTGGATTATAAAAGTAACTATCTAGGAAATAGCCTAAGCAATTATAGCGAAAAAAATCTGAATGCAGCAATGAATAAAGCTGGCTATTGGTTACAAGCCGCCATTTACCAAGTCGCCTTACATCGGTTTTTACGCCTGCGTATTAGCGATTACGTTGGTAATGAAATGCAATACTTAGGCGCAGTAGAGTATGTATTTTTACGTGGTATTGATTCTGCAGGTGTCCAGAATTATGGTCGCGTCCAATGGCAGGTGCCGTTAGGTCTGGTTAAAGCCTTAGACGATATATTTGGTTATCCAAGCACTATTTAATCTGTAAATATAGAAAAAAATAAGTACTGATCAAAGTGGGTTGATGATATGGGTGATATTAAAAGTACAAACGATGTAAGCCAGCAAAATCAGGTAGTAAGTACGAATGCAAGCATTACTGGTAACGTAAATAAGATCAAAGCAGAGAGTGCAAGTAGCTGGGCGATGACGATTGGTCGGTATTTGTTGCAGCGCCGAGTACAAACACAGACGGCGTACCAAGGTCAATTGCTATCAGCTGAGGCTAAAGGGGTTGCAGACAATCAGGAGTGGCTATTCGAAGCTGTATTTGAAATGTTGGTACTGCGCTTGGAAGAAGGGCATACGGTGTGGGTAATTGACGATGCCACGGATGATGGCAGTGATCTGTTGTTTGCAGACAACACAACGCTTTTGGCTTGGCAGAAGAGGCTGCTAGGTCCACTGATACAGCCGCTTTTCACTGTACTTGCAAGGGCTAATATGACTGATATTTCGGCTAGTGCTTTTTTAGATACTTTTTTGAATACTTTGTTAGAAAGTGACGGCACTTGGGATGCTGCAATGCGCCAATCCGTACTACCTGTGTATGAACAACAGATACTTAATCAGCGCCGCCAAATCTGTATCAAGCTCTATCAATCACTAAAACAAATAGCAGAAGATGCTAACTCAATAGGAAATAGCCTAAGCAATTTTGAGAAAGAAATCCAAAA
>NZ_JAKDUI010000003.1 GCF_030457785.1 Psychrobacter sp.
GATAAAAATGAGATAAATGGCAGTCAAACAAGGAAAATAGCGCAGATAATATCGAGATATTAGTTAGCTATTTGACGCTGTTTGGCAATATTTAGCCATTTTTAATCCGTTTAGATGACTGTTGATTGAATCGAGGGCACGCCCTAGCCGTTACCTTTGCCTCAACGATATAAAGCAATTATAAACCGACTGACTATTTTATCGCTTACGCCTGCGACGCTATCAGCACTGATTCATATCACACTCCAATGATAGCATCGGGCACACAACACGAGGATAATCGATTGACTGACACCATGAGCCGCCGTATCAAATTTGAATCACTCACCCCAGCACAGCTAAAAACTGTGCTCGGCGAATACAATAACCACATGAAATACCTGCAAGAGCGCCTCGATATCAAAATCATGCAACGCCATGGAGATTTCTGTCTTAGCGGTGACGTGACCGCTGTCGAGCGCGGTGAACGTATCATTTATAAACTGGTCGATGAAGCACAAAACACCAAAGACATCAGCGCAGAAGAGCTGCATCTGATCATCCAATCGAGCATCTCCCGTGACCAAGATATCGAAGATGACAAACAGGATTCAGGCTTTGACGCCGAGTCAGAAGGCGAAGACGCACCCAGTGATTTTACGCCTATTAGCTTGCGTACCCGTAAAGGTCGGATTGTCCCACGCGGCGGTAACCAACAACGCTACGTCAAAAACGTATTGAGCTCGGATGTGTCTTTCGGTATCGGTCCTGCCGGTACGGGTAAAACTTATCTCGCCGTTGCTTGTGCAGTCGACATGCTAGAACGCAACGAAATTGAACGCATCTTATTAGTGCGTCCAGCTGTAGAAGCTGGCGAAAAACTAGGGTTTTTGCCGGGCGATTTAACACAAAAGATTGACCCATATCTACGCCCATTATATGACGCCTTATATGAAATGCTTGGGTTCGAAAAAGTCGGTAAATTGATCGAGCGTCAAATCATCGAAATTGCACCACTTGCTTATATGCGTGGTCGTACGCTAAACAACTCATTTGTCATTTTGGATGAAGCACAAAACACCACTCCCGAACAAATGAAAATGTTTTTGACACGCTTAGGGTTCGGCTCACGAGCAGTCATCACAGGTGACATCACACAGGTTGATCTGCCTCGTGGTCACAAATCAGGCTTGGCGCAAGCGATGGACATACTCAGTAGCATCGACGAAATCCATATCACCAAGTTTGATTCAAAAGACGTCGTACGCCATCAGCTGGTACAAAAAATCGTTGAAGCCTATGACGTGTTTGACGAGGAGCAAGTCGCTCTAGAAGAAAAACGTAAGTTTGAGCGCATCAAAGAACAAGAGCGCAGACAAGCCATAACAGATGCGGCAGCTAGATTATAACTAACTGTTTCGGCATACCTTTTTGATTTTATAACGCTAATTGATTTCATAATGCCAAAACCAAAAAACCGGATTACTGAGCGTAATCCGGTTTTTTAATGAGCTCTATTTAACGCATTCTGTTTAATGCGTTCTGGTGAGCATGCGTTTTTTATTAATCTTTGCCACTACTGGTAGCATGCGACCAACTTAGCTATAGTAACGCTAATGAGTTGCAACGCCATTTAATAATAGCGCTAGCAACTAATAGCACCACAAAGTGATCCATATTCTTACTTAGCAATCGAATGACAATATACTGACTGGGATACCGCCATGAGCCACTCTAATCGTAAAAACAATAACCATCACTCAAATGACGTATCGGTAAATACTCAGGAAAGAACAGAGATTAATATCAGTGCTGCGGATAGCATTGATATTGATTTGGTAGACGATTTTTATAATGAAAATAAACTACTGACCATCATGATAGCAACCCTAGAGTACATGGATGAGCATATCAAAGACGGTCTCACGCTGCCCTACTTTACTGACATCAGCCCAAAGCTGTGGCAAACGAAACCAAAAGCTCTGGACATATATATCACTGACAGTATTGAAGGACGTGAACTGAATCTAGAAGCCCGTGGCAAAGACTATGCGACCAATATCTTATCGTATCCAAGCGACTTGCCTGCTACCGTCATCGAGCTGATGCCGACGCTGCCACTCGGCGAGCTCATTATCTGTAATGAGGTCGTGATACGCGAAGCGGCGGAACAAGAGAAAACGGTTGCGCAGCACATCAGTCATTTGCTGATACACGGGGTGCTGCACCTCTTAGGCTTCGATCACGAGCTGGGACAAAACGAGCAAGACGAGATGGAAAGCTTTGAGATTGAGGTTTTGGCAGGTTTAAACCTACCAAATCCTTATACTCCAAATGCTTAAATAACGCTGGATTAGTCTTTGGTCAACGTATTTTGTGAATGACTCATCTGATTGATCATCTGGTCTAAACCTTTAACATGGACACTGCGTTGTGGGAATGGAATCTCGATTTTCTCATCATCCAGTGCATCTTTGAACTGCTCAAGTAGTTCACACTGCATTGCCCACCAATCAGCATTGGTCGTCCAAACGTTTAATGTGATGTCTACCGAATTATCACCCAAGTTGGTCACGCGCACGATAGGCTCTGGGTCAGTAAAGGCCATAGAGTTGCTCTTTGCCAAGCTCAGCATGACATTTTTAGCGGCTCTGATATCAGCATCATAACCGACACCAACCGTGATATCGACACGACGTTTTGGTATCGGAGTATAGTTAGTAACTGCTGAGTTCGTTATATCACTATTAGGAATAATAATATCGTGATTATTGATCGTCGTCAGATGAGTATTAATCAACGTAATCTCTGTCACTGTACCGGTATGGCTAGTGATTTCAACGTAGTCACCTCGTACAAACGGACGAAAAGTCACAATCATAATACCAGCTGCGAAGTTCGACAATTGATCCTTTAATGACAAACCAATAGCGACTGCAGCACCACCTAATATGGCGACGACTGATGTCGTATGTACACCAACTTTATTCAACGCAGCCAAAATTACCACGACTAAAAGCACACCATATAATAGACGACTTAAAAAACTAGCGACCGTTTCGTCTAGATGACTGCGTGACATCATGTTGTCTGCCAAACCGACTGCCTTTTTGGCAAGCCAGTGCCCTACCGCAAAGATCAATATCGCTAAGGCGATTTTGATAACTAAGCCAGTTGCGTTGCTAATGATAGTCGCAATATCGAAGGTATAACCTAAAAATTCCATACTGATTCTATTTCCTAAAAATGTATTTATATATTGAGATTACTTCGGGTGTTTTTCTCATTCGCCCTTGATGCTGATTTGATACTAGCAGCACCCATTCTTAGCTAATCCAACGTTAAAACCAATGATTAAAGTCACTCTAAGCCTTGTCACTCGTCTATTAATTACCGGTTAGGCAATTACGATCTGCTTTATCATCGCACTCAGGCGCTACTTAGAGGAAACCTGCTACCTAAAATGATGACCAAGATAATCAATAGGCGTGTGGATAATGCGGCGGCGACAGACACAAGTAAGCTCACATCATATTTGAGTATTTATACTTCAATGTGATATGAGCTGCGCTGTTCAATGAATTATGAGGCGTCTGGCAAGTATGACTATAGAGGATTGTGACCTCTAGTCTAGCACATGCTGTACCTAGGTCACCATCTCATGACATAGAATTAGCCCGCTAGATTTACATCCAAAAAAAACCATATAATACAAGAATGTCTGGCAAGTCCCTTATCAAGCGTAACTCAAGCATAATTCTCGCCGACATCTCAAATGATTTTCTATAAGACGCTCGTGTTCATTTTGCAATCGTCGTATTTGATATATACTGCTTTCTAAGTCTCATGTTATTAAAAATGTCGTTTGAGTTTCTATCTTCTAACACATACACTCAGCATAGGTGATAAAATCAGTAGCGTGCTGTGACGTGAGGTTCTGTTTGTCCAACTTCAAGCAGCAACTGATTAACAAATATTAGGAAACGTTTCATAAGGCAAATTACGTAAGAAAAGTGCATTTATGATTTTTTAAACCATATCTTTTTGCACTGTCTTTTCAGCTGCGTACTACCTAGTGATGAGGAAATTAAGTTTGAGTGATTTTGATAACGTGAATAGTTCAGAAAGTTATGATGAGTTCTTTGAAGACATTGGCTATCGCTTTGACGAGTCATTCAATAGTGGCTGGGATCGTCTCGCCCAGTCTATAAAAAAACTGTATAGCAAAACCACGGACAAATTCGAAAATGAACTGTCGCTGCCCGTAGCGCAACAATACGTTAATGACGCCCTACAAAAATTCGTCACGAACAATGTAAATGCCATCTTAGAGCTGCGTGTTGAGATGCATGATGACTGGTTTCGCTTGTACTGTACGATTGATATCTCTGGCATTTATGTCGAGGTTGCCAGCAACTTTAGCTTGGTTCACGTTCAGCTCGATCGAAACGTGCAACGATTCGTCTTCGGTCAGCAGACATATACCGATGTGCTAAACCTGCGCTGCGAGTCTTTCTTAAAACGCCAAGGTATTAAGCTCTTCATTTGGTTCTATCACAGCATACTCAAAAAAGACCCGTTGGGTTTCATTTTGTCTTATATCAACATTGCTCGTGCCAAGGACAATATTATTTATCTGGATATCAATCGCTGGCTCAAAAAGAATCAAAAAATCATAAGCACCTTACATAAGGTGCAAGTCAATTATGGTGAGCTGGAAGAACAGCAAATGATTTTAAAGGCGCAGGTCAATTATCGTGATTTGTTGGCCGCCAGTAGTAACGAAGACATCATTGGCGACGATGACGACCCCGAACTGATGCAAGGTCCTATAAACCCGATAGACGATGCTGCAGAGCCGAGCCAAGCGTAGTCCGTTTATTAGACTAAAAATTTCTCGCAGTTCGCGCTATTTTTCGTAATAGTTCTCGTACTTTGGTGACACTGCTCTTACTTGATGCCAATACCGACATACAAGTGCCGACGTGTTCGGGTTTCGGGGTCATTCAATACGCCTGAACCCGGTCCCTTCAAACACTGTCTGTTACCTCTCAGATTTGCGTCAGTTTTTTGGTTTTAGCCGCTAGGCTTCTACCAAGGCCAAAAGATCAGACGCTTACCAATAGTTCTCTACCGCAATATTACCTTCACCTCGACGATTCATCACTAGCCCCAATGTCTTTAGTGCTTCCTTGGTATCTTCTACCATGTCTGGGTTGCCACATAACATCACGTGAGCGCTATCGACGTCTAAAGGTATGCCTGCGCGCTGCTGCAAGGTTTCCTCTAATAGTAGCTTTGGCAATCTTTCTGTCAGTGCGCCTTCTAGAGGCTCTCGGGTGACGATAGGGATAAAGATAAACTTGGCTGGGTCATCCACCAACGATCCAAACTCTTCCTGCAAGCTCTTAATCTTATCAATATAGGCCAGTTCTGCTACCGAGCGCGCACTATAAGCCAACACAATATGGTCATAGTCTTCCCAAGTCTTCAGATCCTCCAGCATAGACAGAAACGGCGCCAGTCCAGTCCCAGTAGCGAGCAGCCATAAATCTTTGGGCTCTGGCTTTTGGTAGCGTGCTAGCGTCAAAAAACCAAATGGCATGGTATTTAATAGCAACTCATCACCTACCTCTAGGTGTTGTAGCTGTGAGGTAAACGCGCCATCAGGAATGACAATAGAGAAAAACTCAAGTACTTCATCGAACGGCGAAGAGACAATCGAATAAGCACGAAAAATGTCTTCGTCTAGCGAATCATCAGCGGCATTGGCGTCCTCTCCTGTTTGCTGCTTGTAATAGCTCAGCTGGCTAGGGTTGACACCCAAGCGTACAAACTGCCCTGCGGTAAACTTAAAGCTATCAGGGCGGGTAACAGTAAAGCTAAAAAGATTGGGGGTCCATGTTGTTTTGCTGAGCACGGTTACTGTCTGAATATTGTCACTCATGATAAGTAGTCACTTTTGTAGTTATGGATTGTCGTTGTAGATTGTTGTTATAGATTATTATTTTGGAATACAGGTTTTGGTTCTGGTAGATTATTCAGCCTTATAAACCAAAAGATGCGCCAAGCTTATCATAAAGCTGGCGCACCTTGGTTTTCTAACGGTAACAACAGATAAATCGCCACGACTTATCTGGTCGTATATTTCAGCTCTGCTGTATTAGATTCTATGTATCAGCAGTACTACCAAATACGAGCCAAGCTCGCCCATTCAATCATAGTATTTGGCAAAATACCAAAGTACAGGATAATCACTGTCATAGCGATGACCATGATACCGCCAGCACGAATACCCCACTGCCCGACAACATCAAACTCGATTGATTTCTTAGGACGTTTAAATAGCGTGAGTAAGACACGTAAGTAATAGTACAAACCAATCGCACTACCCAAGATTATCATACCTGCTAGGAACCAGTTAGTGCCCTGGACTGCCGCCAAAATAGCAAACAACTTAGTGATGAAACCTGCCGTCAAGGGTATGCCCGCCAATGACAACATCATGATTGTCATCACCGCAGTCAATATTGGACGACGCCAAAAAAGACCTTGGTAATGAGTCAACTCATCAGCGTCATCAGCCAAGCGATAAGGACTAGACATCAAAGTCACCACACCAAATGCACCGATAGAGGTAAAGGCATAAACCGCCATATACATACTAGAGATACTATCAGCGGCCATACCAATACTGACTATTACAACCAACACATAACCCATGTGGGCAATAGATGAGTAACCCAATAAGCGCTTCAAACTGGTCTGACGAACCGCCAGTAAATTACCGGCTAAAATAGACAAGGTTGCCATCACCATTAGTAGCATCTGTACGGAAGGCAATGCCAGCAAAGACGTATCAATCAAGAAGCGAACCGCCAACGCCATCATCGCCACTTTTGACACTGACGCCAGGAATGTAGCAATAGGTGCAGGTGCCCCTTCATACACATCTGGTGTCCACATGTGAAAAGGTGCAGCAGATAGTTTGAAGGCAATACCAAACATCATCATTGCCGCGCCAAGTATCAACAGTGGTGACTCAAACAAATTACCGAGTACCATGCTAATAGGCTTAAAGGCCAATGACCCTACCTCTGCATAGATAAATGCCATACCCATCAACAATGTCGCAGATGCTGTCGCTGATAATACCAAGTATTTCAGACCTGACTCCAGCGAACGATTACGCATATAAGTATAGGACAGTAAGCCATAGAGTGGTACCGACAGCATCTCTAGACTCATAAAGAACGACGCTAAATGTTGGGCACTTACCATCAGCAACGCACCAACTGTCGATAGCAACATCAACAGATACAGCTCATCTTTATTGTCTTTTAGGTTTGAAATATACGCATAAGACAACGTACAACAAGCCAATGCACAGATAAGGATAACCACCATATTAAACTGAGCAAAGCTATCGATAACGAATAGTTGCTCAGCATCTGGCACAAAAGTTCCGCTATCAATGACACCTGCCATTTGCCCCAGTAAGGTGAAAAGGGCAATATTTAGACCGAGCACTGTCAATGTACCAGTGACCACATGGGCGCGTTTAATCGCGATAGCGATCATCACCACCAGTACCGTAATTACCACGGCAATGATCGGCGCATAAGGGAGCAACCCCATCAAATCAATCATCGTAATATCATTCATGACTTAACGTGCCTCCATTACATCAAGCAGTTGCGACGCATCTACTTGTGTCACTTGACTGTATATATATGCATTATTGATCCACTGCATCGCATGACTTGACGTATCAAGGAATGGCTGAGGATATAATCCGAGCCATACTAAACCAGCAGCCAGTATGAGCAACAGTGACAACTCGCGCTTGCCCAAATCTTTTACCTTACGTGCAGGCAAACCCTGTGATTTAGTCGTTTGTACTGCCAATTCTTCGATATTGTTTTTGCCAAATAAAGCACGATGAATCAAAATGAGCGAGTATAAACCGGCTAAGACTAGGCTAATCGTTGCGAGCACGACAAACACTGGATACTGCGCAAATGAGCCAAATAAAATCATAAACTCACCAATGAAGTTCCCTGTACCTGGGATACCGAGCAACGCGGCACAGAAGAACATCAATATCGGCGCATAGTAACGGAACTGGCCCCACATTCCGCCCATCAAGGTCAAATCCCGTGTGTGCAGACGCTCATAGAGCTGTCCTGCCATAATAAACAATGCTGCCGAGCTAAGACCGTGCGCTAGCATCTGGATCATCAAGCCTTGTAAGCTGAGTAGTGTGCCTGCATAGATTGCCAATACGACAAAGCCCATGTGCGAGATACTGGTATAAGCCAGCAACCGCTTCATATCTGTCTGCATAAAGGCTAACCATGCACCATAAAAGATACCTATCGTACCTAGAGTGATGGCGATGGGTGCAAAGTCCTGTGACGCAGCTGGGAATAATGGCAAGACAAAACGAATCAGACCATATGCCGCAGTCTTAATCAAAACCCCTGCCAGATCGACTGAGCCTGCAGTTGGTGCCTGCGCATGAGCGTCGGGCAACCAACCATGAAAAGGAATCACTGGCAACTTCACGGCAAAACCGATAAAGAAACACAGCATGATTGGATATTCCCAGCCGCCGAGTGACGTGCCGAGTAAATCATGATAATTGAAGCTCACCACCCCTCTTTGGGCGTAGTTGATAATGACCAGCATCAAAATACCGATGAGCATGATAAGCCCAGACGCTTGGGTATAGATAAAGAACTTGGTAGCCGCGTATTCTTTTGTTTTGCCAACCACATCATGACCCCACAATGCGATCAAGAAGTAGATGGGAACCAGCATCATCTCCCAAAAGAAGAAGAACAAGAACAAGTCAATGGCTAAGAACACACCAATGACGCCGCCGAGACTCCAAAGCAAGTTCAGATGGAAAAAACCAACCCGACGTTGTATTTCGTTCCACGAACAGGCAACTGCAGCAATACCGAGCAGCCCCGTTAAACCCACCATCAACAATGACAAGCCATCTAATGCCAAATGAAAGCTAATACCGAAGCTTGGTATCCAAGGTACACTGAATTCAGCAACCCAAGGTACACCCGCATCAGGTGAAATCACTTGCTCGCTCATACCACTATAATCACCGTAATGCCACAATACGAGTGACAAGGCAAAAGTTAACGTCATGCCGATTAGAGCAATCCAGCGCGGTAGACGTTTATTAAATCGCTCTACCATCCAGCACAGCAACCCTGCAATAAAGGGAATTGCAATTAATGCTGGTAGCATCCACGTTTGTTGTAATTCAATCATCTTACACCACCGTCATCATTACCAGCACAAGCAATACAGCGACACCCAAGCCAAAGCTTGCAGCGTAGCCTCGAAGTGACCCTGTTTGCGTCGCGGACAATACTTTATTACCTGCTGAAGCCAGCTTAGGTAATGCGAGCCACGTTTTATCGATAGGATCAGCTTTAAATAATCGGCCGATGAACAAAAAGGGTTTTACAAAAATTATATCGTACAGCGCATCAAAACCCAGACCATGATAGCACCAGTGATACATCGCACCGCCTATGCGTGTGCGCTTGAATCTCGTTAGCATTCGACCTTTATCAACGACATACAATAACGCTGCTAGTATCAATCCAGCCAACATCGCACCCATGGCGATATACTCTGCTGTATGTTTGGCATGCGCCTCACCTGCGACCTCTAACAAATGTCCAACACTCTCAGGCAATACCCCCTGTAATGGCGGAGTAATCCAAGCACCAACTGCGGTCGATAAGACCAATAAAATAGTGAGCGGCAGCCAATACGACACACCTGACAGCTTATGCGCAGGCGTTTTCTCTTCACCGAAGAACACAATCCAGATCATACGGAAGGTATAAAGTGCTGTTAAGAAAGCACCAAATACACCCATATAAAACATGACTAAATGACCAGTGGCATAAGTTTCCCAAAGAATCGCTTCTTTAGAATAAAAACCAACGGTAACCCAAGGTATCGCCGCAAGCGCACCGCCACCGACGATATAACTCCAAAATACCAGCGGTATCTTTTTGCGTAAGCCGCCCATCTTAAAGATATTTTGCTCATGATGAACTGCTAAAATCACAGCGCCTGACGACAAGAATAATAAAGCTTTAAAGAAAGCATGCGTCATCAAATGGAAAATCGCACCTTGCCATGCACCCACACCGAGTGCCAAAAACATATAGCCAATTTGACTCATGGTTGAATATGCGAGGATACGTTTGATATCTGTCTGCGCCAATGCACAGAACCCAGCGACGACCAATGTTAATGCCCCGACACCACCAACCCAATACAATAAGATGCCTGGCGTCAGCTCAAACAATGGATGTAAGCGAGCAATCAAGTAAACACCTGCCGTCACCATCGTTGCAGCGTGAATAAGCGCTGATACAGGGGTAGGACCTGCCATCGCATCAGCAAGCCATGTATGTAATGGCAACTGTGCTGATTTACCCATCGCGCCACCCACCAACATCATGGTGGTCAGTATCATCGTTGGATTGTTGACATCAAAAACTTCTGGCGCACGCAGGATAATCTCTTGGATATTCATCGTTCCGAACTCACGGAACAATAAAAACAAACCAAAGGCCAAGAACACATCGCCCACACGCGTCACGGTAAACGCTTTCATCGCTGCTCGACCATTGGCTCTGTCTTGATAGTAATAACCAATTAGCAAATACGAACAAATACCCACGCCTTCCCAGCCGAGGTAAAGTAAAAATAAGTTGTCCGCAAGTACCAGTAACAACATACTGGCGACGAATAAATTCATGTAGCTAAAGAAACGAGCGAAGCCAGTATCGCCCTTCATGTACCAAGCAGCAAACATATGAATCAAGAAGCCAATGCCGGTGATGACCCCTGTCATGGTCAATGCCAAGCCATCAAAACTGAGGCCAAAGTTTGGCGCAAAGTCCCCGACTTGGAACCACGTCCAAAGCGGAATCTGCACCACTGTTCCTGCTGGATTATTGGTCAGAAAAGTGAAACTAACAATCAGCGTGCATAGTGCTGATAACAGCATGCTACCGACACCGACTATCATTGCCACTTGCTCTGTCAACTTATCGCGCATAAAGGCTAAAATTAAAAAGCCAACGAGCGGGAATATAAAGGTTAATGGTAATAAACTCATGACATCATCCTTTCATCTCATTGGCGCTATCGACATCTAAATGTCCATGCTTATGATAAAAACGCAATAGTATTGCCAGACCGATTGAGGCTTCAGCAGCTGCTAAAGTCAAAATAAAGATAAACATAATCTGCCCATCTGGGTCGACCCAACGACTACCAGCCACCACAAATGCCAATGCTGCCGCGTTCATCATAATCTCAAGGCTCATTAACATAAATAGAAAGTTTCGTCGTACCATCACACCGCAAAAACCAATGGCAAACAAAATACCTGCCAAAATTAATCCATGGCTCATGGGTATCAATCCCAGTACATTTTGCGCTTCAGCAGCTGGCTGTACTAGCCCCGCCATCTCGTGCGCAAACGGCATATTCGACACATCTTGTGCCACGCTCGCTGCTAGTACCATCAGTCCGACTCCTTGTGCGTGCCTCGTTGCACACCTACATAGTCATGCGGGTCAACTTCTTTATATTCGTATGGCTCCGCCATTTTTACCGCATCATATTCTGTATGCGTACTATCGTTTTCATACTCTCTAATGCTACCAACAATTGGCTGAAAATCTTGACTGTGATGATCGATATTTTCGTCATCGACCGACTCTTTACCCAAGTGATAAGCAGCGACCAAAGCAGCCAGTAGTAGCAAGGCGGCAACCTCTATCAACATAACGTATTTAGTGAATAGAACCGTGCCGACATCTTTAGCCGAAATTGTAGCACCACCAATCACCGCCGCTTCGTCATGATTAAGGCCAATCATGACATATAGCACAACTGCGATGATCGCTGTCAACCCTGTCGGTATTGCCCATGTCTTGGCGTCAAGCCAACGTTCTTCACGCGCATCATTGCTCATGCCCAAATTGAGCATCATAATCACAAAGACGAACAGTACCATAATGGCACCTGCATAAACGACGATCTCAAGCGCACCAGCAAACGGAGCGCCTAGCGTAAAGAAAATACCGGCAATGGCCAATAAAGACACAATCATGGACAAGATTGCATGTACTGGATTGGCCTGAGTGACAACGCGCAAGCTGGCAAATATTGCCACGGCTGACAGCGAGTAAAACCCGACCAATTCAGGGCTGTTTAGAATAGTCATCATGGCAACAAGCTCCTTAGATCAACCGGTTCGGCCTCATTTTGAGCTTTACCTTTTGGCTTGTCTGCTACCGCCATACCAGTCACACGATAATAGTTATAATCGGGATATTTACCTGGTCCTGAAATAAGCAGATGCTCTTTTTCGTATACCAAATCTTGGCGATTATATTCACCCAACTCAAAATCTGGTGTCAACTGGATAGCTGTTGTTGGACAGGCTTCTTCGCAAAGTCCACAAAAGATACAACGTGAAAAATTGATACGGAAAAACTCTGGATACCAACGCCCATCATCTCGCTCCGCTTTCTGTAGTGAGATACAACCCACCGGACAGGCGACTGCACATAAGTTACATGCGACGCAGCGCTCATCACCATCAGGGTCACGCGTCAGCACGATACGACCACGAAAACGTGGCGGCACTGGTACTGGCTCCTCAGGATACATAATAGTGTTGCGCGGCCTGAGCGCATGACTATTGACCATCCACATGCTGCGGACAATGGTAAATATACCAATGACGTTCTTTTTAATGATACTAAACATGGGTTATTATCCTTATCAGCTTTACCCTAGTTCATCAATGATGGCTAGTGGTGATTACAACGTTGGCGAAAATATCAAAATGACCGCAGCAGTAACTAGCAGATTAATCAGCGTTACTGGCAGACAAACCTTCCAGCCAAAATTCATCACCTGATCGTAGCGTGGACGCATGAGCGAGCCTCGAGCCAAAACAAACAGTGTCATAAAGAACAGTGTTTTAATCACGAACCAAAAAGCTGGTGGAACAAACGGAATATCTAAATTAAAAGGGGCAAGCCAACCACCAAAAAATAAGCAAGTCATCAACGCTGAGATTAAGACGACATTGACATACTCACCGATGAAAAACATACCGAATTTCATACCCGAATATTCGACATGATACCCTTCGGCCAATTCTTGCTCTGCTTCCGGCTGATCAAATGGATGTCGGTGAGTCACTGCCACACCAGCTACTACAAAAGTCAAAAAACCAAAAAACTGTGGAATGATGTACCAGCCGTCAGCTTGTGCCTCGACGATTGCACGTAAATTGAAGGATCCTGTTAGTGCGACCACACCCATCAATGACAAACCCAAAAACACTTCGTAACTAATGGTCTGGGCTGCAGAACGCAAGCCCCCAAGCAACGAGAATTTATTGGCAGACGCCCAACCACCAAACATGACCGCATAAACAGCGATACCGGCCATCGCAAAAAAGAACAAAATACCAATATCCCAATCAGCCACGCCAAGCGTTGGTGAAATTGGAATAATGGCAAATGAGGCCAACGCGGTAAACATCGCCACCGCAGGTGCCAAGGTAAACATAAACTTGTCAGTAAATTTAGGCGTCCAATCTTCTTTGAAGAAGATTTTGAGCATATCTGCCACTAGCTGCAAAGAACCAAAAGGCCCGACACGGTTTGGTCCATAACGATCTTGCCATAGCGCCAACATGCGACGCTCATAGATAATCATGACAGCAGCGGTCAGCACTACCACCAAAAATATAACCAGCGACTGAACAACCATAAACAAAATAGACCAAGTTTCAGGGCTCATGCTACTGGCCAGAAAGCTTGGCACATCAGGGATAATACGGGAAACTTGCATATTACACCTCCTGTGTGGTGGTCGGCGCCGTTGTTTCTGGCGTTGCGCTATTGTCAGCCATACTTCCCATCATGGTCACTGGTGCATCGACTTTGCGTACTGATGCTGGCATTGACGGGTGAATGATACCCACTTGCCCCACCGGATAACCGATACAACCTTCTGCCAGATAACCGACAATTTGAACAGGTAAAGTAAACTGCTGTCTGTCAATCTCTATGGCCAGATAGTCGCCGGCTGAGATATCCCAATCCTTTGCATCATCAATACCGATACGCCACGCGGCAACAGGCAGTTGCTCAGCGACGATTGGACTACGTGACGCCATCATTGAGCTGGCATAAATATTATGGATAGGCACCAGTTTTGCCTGACCTTGCTGTAGATCAGTCGTGGTCTTAGGCGTTGCCTCTGGTGCTATATACTGACGCACAGCGAGACGTTCGACCTGATCAAACAAGCGCACACCTGGATCACCATTTTTCAGATGTCCACCGACTTTGTCTTGGTATTTGTTCCATGCTTGCGGTGAATTCCAACCTGCATCGTGAGCAAAAGGAATCATTGAGCTTGGCGTTTTTCCGCCACTATAGCCTTCCATCGAAAAGGTCAAACCCGTGTCCAAATCTTTTGGCTGCATTGGCTCATGTACTGATATTGGTGCGCGCATAGCCGTACGACCCGAATAACGACGTGGCTGACGGGCGATTTTAAGACCAGTGATACGATAATCAGCTTCAGGTGCTGCTTCCTTGATACCAGCAAGTTTAGGATGTGTCGCAATCAAAGCGTTAATCACATCATCGAGCTGTGTCCAGTCAACATCTCTTTCTTCGATACTACTATGCACTGCATGTAGCCAACGCCAGCCTTCTTTAATACTACTCATTGGGTGGTAGTAATTATTATCATAAGCTTGGAAAAAACGCTGAGCACGGCCTTCGGCAGACACCAACGTGCCATCAGCTTCCGCAAAGCTAGCCGCTGGCAGGACGATATCAACATCTTTGTGCCAATCCAGCAATTGATGATCCAGCGCAATGACGGTTTTATCAGATAATAGCTGTGTTAGCTTATTTGCATCAATCGCATCTGTCAGCTGATTTTCAGCGACGACAACGACATCAAAATCAGTCGCTAATATTTCTTCAACTGACTGACCACCAAGCATACAGACACCCATGCTGTTGGAGTCGGTCACAGTTAAATAAATACCTGCCTGCCTCTGATAGTCTTGATTTACTTCTCTAAGCTCGAGATTTTCGGCAGGTTCACGTTTGATATCGTCTTGCGCTTCTTTATCTATCCCTGCTTGCGATTTATCAGGCTTTGCCGATAGCTCTTTATTTTCTTCAGGATGTTCGTCGGCCTTGGCCTCGCGAAGCTGTTCATTACGAACGTAAGCATTGTGTTCGTTTACTTGCCGCTGCTCGGTGGCTTTGATAGCTGCACGTTTTGCGGTTAATACTTGAGTGATTTGTGCAGCCGCCTCTATCAACACTGTAGAGGACAAGCTACTACCTGAAATAACTAAAGGCTTGTCAGCTTGAATTAAGTCATAAGCAATTTGCTGAGCCAGCGCTTGCATGCCATCGGCCTCAGCGTTAGCGCTGTCGGCATTACTCTGTGATTCGGCAGCTTGTGGATCAGTTATTTCTGACAAATCATCTGCAAAATTTGCAATCTCGTCAGCGACCTTAAAACCAAGCTCAGTGATATCTTCAGGTGTCGCTACGACACTGACCTTACTGATGTCCTCTAACTTAGTCTGCGTCACATCGATGACGTAAACTGGACTGAGCGTATCTTGCGTAATACGCTTGACCGGTTCGGCTAGCCACGGCTGCGTCTTTAACGCTGCGGCCATTTTTAAGCCTTCGTTTTTGGCGGCTTGGCGTACTGATAATGCGACACGTGATGAGGTTTGGGTAATATCTTCGCCCAATACCAATACCGCATCGTGGGTCTCAATATCAGTCATACTAGGATTATAGATATCTTCGGTACTCAGCACTTCGATACATTTATTGACCAGTGCTTGCTGCTGATGATTCAGACCCGTTGAGAATTTATCAAAACCAACCAGATTTTTTAGCGCAAAGTTGGTCTCTAAACTGGCACGCGGTGAACCAATACCGATGGCTTTTTTGTCTTTAAGACGCTTGATAGTCTCATCGAGTGCATAGTCAATATTAATTTTGACATGCTTATCATTGATACGTTCAAGTGCTTGCGTTGGGCGATCCTCACGATTGACATAGCCATAACCAAAACGACCACGGTCACATAAGAAATAGCGGTTTACTTCACCGTTATAGCGGTTTTCGATACGACGTAATTCACCATAACGTTCACCAGGTGAAATATTGCAACCGGCTGAGCAACCATGACAGATGCTTGGCGCATACTGCATGTCCCATTTACGGTTATAGCGTTCTGAATGCGTTTTATCGGTAAAAACACCTGTTGGGCAGACCTCTGTCAAATTACCTGAAAACTCACTCTCGAACTGACCGTCTTCATCTCGACCAAAATAGACACGGTTGTTTGAACCATATACACCCAAGTCTTCACCGCCAGCATAATCTTTATAAAAACGCACACAGCGATAACAAGCGATACAGCGGTTCATTTCATGCGCAATGAACGGTCCCAGTTCTTGGTTGTGATGTGTACGTTTGGTGAACCGATAGCGACGACGGCTATGACCCGACATATACGTCATGTCTTGCAAATGACAATGCCCACCTTCTTCACAAGTCGGACAATCGTGCGGATGGTTAGTCATCAACAACTCTACCATCGACTTACGAAATGCCTTGGCCTCGTCGTCAGTCACCGAAATATACATGTCATCACCAGGAGCGACCATACATGACATCACGAGACGACCACGACCGGCTTCCATGTCTTCTTTGTTTTGAAACTGTTTGACCGCACACTGACGGCACGACCCTACCGAACCTAAGGCTGGGTGATAGCAAAAGTACGGCACATCAATGCCAAGTGACAAACATGCTTGTAGCAAGTTATCAGCGCTATCTACCTCGACAGTGGTTCCATCAATATGTATGACTGCCATGCCGCTCTCCTTATTTCGCTACTGGCTGTTGGTTGGCTGCAGCATCAATAACATCGACACCAACCGCCTGCGCGATTTTTTCCTCAAACTCAGGACGGAAATATTTAATCGCACTCATCAAAGGTTCCATCGCACCCGGTGCATGGGCACAGAATGTTTTACCGATCCATAAATCACGCGTGAGACCTTCAAGTTTTTCTATATCGCCTGCCTGTCCGTCGCCATCATTGATAGCAGTGAGCAGCTTCACACCCCACGGCAGCCCATCACGGCATGGCGTACACCACCCACATGACTCACGCTGAAAGAAAATCTCAAGATTACGTAATAACGGCACCATATCTTGCGCCTCATCAACGACCATGATTAACCCAGTACCCATACGACTACCAGCTTTTTGGATGGTGTCAAAATCAACAACCACATCTAAGTGTTCTGTGGTTAAGAAGTCAGTCGATGCGCCGCCTGGCAACCAGGCTTTGAGTGTTTTACCTTCTTTCATACCGCCAGCCAAATCTTCGATAATTTCGCGTGCGGTATAACCAAATGGCAGCTCCCACAGACCAGGATCATTTACCAATCCCGAACAACCAAACAGCTTGGTACCAGGGGTTTCACTCTTGCCTTTGATCTGCGACAGTGACTTATACCACTCAACACCATTGTTTAAAATGGCTGGCATATTGTTTAGGGTTTCAACATTATTGACCACTGTGGGTCTGCCCCACGCGCCAGAGATTTGCGGAAATGGTGGCTTGGTACGTGGATTGGCTCGGCGACCTTCTAAACAGTTAATCAGCGCTGTTTCCTCACCGCAGATATAACGCCCAGCACCCGTATGCACATGCAAATTAAAGCTAAAGTCTGAGCCTAAAATATTATCGCCCATTAGGTTATTTGCTAAACACTCTTCGATAGCCGCAACCAAACGCTCAGCAGCTAAAATATATTCACCACGGATAAATATATAACCATCGGTCGCCCCGATAGCATGCGCCGTGATAAGCATGCCTTCAATTAACTGGAACGGCAGACGCTCCATTAACAGACGGTCTTTAAATGTACCCGGCTCCATTTCATCAGCATTACAGATCAAGTAACGCGGCAAGCCATCTGGAGGAGACATGAATGACCACTTCAGACCAGCATTAAATCCGGCTCCCCCACGACCTCTGACGTTGGCAGCTTTAATCATATTGCCGACATCTTTAGGCGACTGAGCCAAGGCTTTTTCTAAACCCGTGAATCCTTCTAAAGACTGATAAGTCGCTAGATCAAGAACTGCGTCATGATGCGCCAAACGCCATGTCAAAGGTTTGGTTTGACTGTTGGCGGTAGCTTTGTCGCCATAAATTGGAACGCGCTGCTGATTCAGTTGACTGGGCGCTTGACCTTGACCGCGACGAGCAATCTGCTCTGAAATCGTTAAACTCATGCGTATAGCTCCAATAGTTGCGCCACCTCAGATGGCTGCACAGGACCATAGGTATCTTCATCAATCAACACTGCAGGCCCTTTGTCACAGTTACCTAGACAGCAAATTGGCAACAGCGTAAAGCGACCATCATCGGTCGTCTGACCATACTGAATACCCAACTGCGATCTAATCTCAGCTGATAACGCTTCATAACCTGTCAGGTAACAAGCCACAGAATCACAGATGAGAATCACATGACGACCGACAGGCTGGCGATAAATACGGTTGAAGAACGTAGCAACCCCATCCATATCTGACATCGGAATGTCTAAAATATTGGCAATGGCATTCACTTGCGCATCATCGACCCAGCCGTTACGCTTTTGCACAAACTTTAGCGCATCGAGCGAGGCAGCACGGGCATGCGGATAATGATGCATATACTCATGAATAGCAGCAACCTCCTCATCGGTGAGGATGCTGGCCACATCTACTTTTGGCATTTTGTCGGAAACAATTTTCATAATATTCGTTCTTTCCTCACTCATCACGCTGTTCACAAGGCAATATCAGTTTGATTACAACTGTGGTCATATTGACGTATGACAGCATTTTGGCGTGCCATCAGGCAATAATATGTTGATTAACGTTGTTATTTATCACTACCGCTTTATCACTATAGTTTTGTCACTACAACTTGACTTCCAAGCTTCTATCTATCGCAATCAGCCATCACAATATCAATAGACGCTAGATACATAATGGCGTCGGATACTAGCGAGCCATTAATCACCGATGGCATTTGTTGTATATGGGCAAAAGTCGGTGTACGAATACGGGTTCGATAGCTCATCGTGGCTTTGTCTGAGGTGATGTAATAGCTATTCAAGCCTTTGGTCGCCTCAACAATCGTAGTACACTCGCCCGCTGGCATCACAGGACCCCAAGACACTGAGATAAAGTGGTTAATAAGCGTTTCAATATCGTTTAATGTGCGATCTTTCGGCGGTGGCACTGCTAGAGGGTGATCTGCTTTGTAAGGGCCTTGTGGCATATTGTCCATGCACTGACGAATGATACGTAGTGATTGACGCATCTCTTCAACTTTTACCATACAGCGATCGTAAGCATCACCGTTGTAGCCGACGGGAACTTCAAAGTCGTAATTTTCATAGCCCATATATGGACGTGCTTTACGCAAATCGAAGTCCACACCTGTCGCACGCAAACCAGCACCCGTCACACCCCAAGCCAGTGCTTGCTTGGCATTATATTGAGCAACACCTTGGGTACGGCCTTTTAACACGCTGTTTTCTAGCGCTGCTTTGACATACTCGTCCAATCGTTTTGGCATCCATTCCAAAAACTCACGAACCAGACGCTGCCAACCACGTGGCAAATCAGCAGCAGTGCCACCGATACGGAACCACGCTGGGTGCATACGATAACCAGTCACCGCTTCGATGACATCGTAGGCTTTTTGACGATCGGTAAACATATAAAACACTGGCGTCATACCGCCCGCATCCTGAATAAACGTACCGACATATAGCAGGTTATTGGTGATGCGGAAAAACTCACTCATCATCACACGAATGGTTTCAGCGCGTGGCGGTATCGTAATACCCGCCAGTTTTTCGACTGACATGATATATGGCAGCTCATTCATCACACCGCCAAGATAATCAATACGGTCGGTATAAGGAATAAATGAGTGCCAGGTCTGACGCTCAGCCATTTTTTCTGCACCGCGATGGTGATAACCAATATCAGGGATACAGTCGACGACTTCTTCACCATCAAGCTGTAATACAAGTCTAAAAGCACCATGAGCAGATGGATGGTTAGGACCGATATTCAAAAACATAAAATCTTCATCACGACCTGACCGCTTCATGCCCCACTCTTCCGGCACAAAGCGCAGATTTTCTTGCTCGTATTGCTGTTTAGCAGTATTCAAAAAGTACGGAGTAAATTCGGTCGCACGCGCATGGTACTCTTTACGCAGTGGATGACCTTCCCAGTACTTGGGCAGTAGAATGCGGGTCAAATGCGGATGGCCGCTAAAGACAATACCAAACATATCCCACACTTCACGCTCGTACCAATTGGCATTTGGCCAAATTTGCGTCGCGCTTGGTACATTGAGATCGTCTTCACTTAGCGCGACTTTGATACGTACATCGCTGTTACGCTCAAGCGACATAAGATGGTAAAACACGGTGAAGTCACTGTCGGGTAACCCTTGACGGTGTTGACGCAGGCGTTCATCTATCGCTGATAAATCAAACAACATGACATAAGGTTTCGGCAGTTTTCGCAAATACAAGAGAATATCGAGCAAATCTGCACGTGCGACCCAAACCGTTGGAATCTCATCAACGGTATGCTGCACCACAAACTTGCCGCTATACTTATTCTCCAGTTCTCTGATAACCGCTGGAACAGGCTTGCTCTTGGGATTTGTATTTTCGACTACCGTGACCATGAATGATGTATTCCTTCATTAATCATAACTAAACTATGTTAATCATAACCGAACTATGATGAGCGTATGCGTACTTAGCAGCTCTACGAATTCTTAATTATGCTGCTAAATACCAGACTAAATAATAGCGAACTATCTACCAGCTAATCAGATACTGTCAGGGCTACGTAGGTTTTTGACAGCGATACGATCCGCCTGCTTGCGATCTCGCTCAGGCGTCATTTGTGGCTGATAAATCCCTTGTTCATTGACGTGAATGCCTAAGGGGCGACGCTCTTTAGTGATAGACTCTTGCAGCAGCATCAGACCTTGAATCAACGCTTCTGGACGTGGTGGACAACCTGGAACATAGACATCAACAGGGATGACCTTATCCACGCCTTGCACCACAGAATAGATGTCATACATACCGCCGGAGTTTGCGCAAGCGCCCATCGAGATGACCCATTTTGGCTCAAGCATTTGTTCATATAGACGCTGAATAACAGGCGCCATTTTGACAAAGCAAGTACCCGCAACGATCATCACATCTGCCTGACGTGGTGAGGCACGAATTACCTCAGCACCAAAGCGTGACAAATCATGCACAGCGGTCAATGTGGTGGCGTATTCTACATAACAGCATGACGTGCCAAAGTTAAATGGCCACAGCGAGTTCTTACGTCCCCAGTTTGCTGTCGAATGGACAAGGTCTTCGAGACGACCCATAAAGACATTTTTATTGACTTCATCTTCAATCGGATCGTTAACCGTTTGTCTGGACTGTGCAGGATAGGTATCTGCATCAGGGTTGGCTTTTGTTAATGTGTATTTCATAACATACAACCTTTATATTTAGGCGGTGCGTGAGTATTGTCACACCAACGCTATCGCCTTAACTTCTAGTAGTAAGAGATCGTTCAGCGTAATGTTCACCAAAATAACTAATGCTTGCTGCTATCTGATTGCTTAGACGTGGCAAAGTCCACCGAAGTAACATTACCCGTGGTATTGATATGATCGATGTTTTGTAGGTGGCGACGATTGGCTTCGATGTTATTCGAGACATTGATTTGACCTGATGACTGCGCTGGCACTTTACCAGTAGCATCAACCACCAATTCATCTACCCCGTCAAAGCGTGTGATATTCGCTAGATTACCAATAGGTGACGTTTTTAAACGAGCAGTTTTACGGCGCTTGTCAGCAGGTGCCCAATTCATCGCACCCAGACTGAGCTCGTAAATCAAACCGATGATTAAGATGGTGATAAATATGGCAGCAGCAGCGAAACCTAACCAGCTCGCTTCACGTACGGAAACAGCATAGGCATAAAGATATAAGGCTTCTAAATCAAAGATAACAAAGAAGATCGCCACCAAATAGAATTTGGCAGACAAGCGTATACGGGCATTGCCAGATCCGACAACACCTGCTTCAAAAACTTCTTCTTTTTGAGATCCTGGAGAGCGACCGCCAAGCAAACGCGGCACGACCAGCATAAAGACCACCAGTCCAATGGCAGCTAAAATAAAAGCGATCGATGACCAATTAAAAGCAGACATGATAATACGTGCTCCTCACCCAATCGAGTGTTAGCGCAGCGCAAGTACTGACTTATTATTTTTTTAAAGCCAACTGGCGACAGGCATAACGCAAACGAAAACACAAAGTAACCATAATTAAGCTGCTATATTAGAAGCTTAAATAGATACTCTGGTGGTAACAGCCAATTATCAAGATTATTGACGACGATGTCAGACATGACCAACTTCAACAATTCCGATACGCACACGGAAAAAGGGCTGGTCGCCTAAAGCATCTTGTAACAACGTAAGACCAACTTATTAAATCAATATCATAATCACATTAGATCGTTTACTTAATTGATTTAATAGCTTATTTACACGTAGTCAATGATGACGAGACAACTGGCATAAACTTTCAAGTACTATACGCATTTTAGCGACTAAAAGCTAGTTTTTGCTGTATAGAATGTCAGTTTCTCAGCAAAAAAACCTATTTTTTTGCTGAGAATTGTGATATAAGAAAATACCTTATATAGAGTTCCAATCCAACCATTTCTATATTGACTAAAGCCATCATGATTTTTGCTCAAATTTCTCAGTTTTTAGACATCAATCTTCGCCCTCAACTCCTCCCAAAATGCCTTGCTTTTGCTTTATAATGGCTCACTTGATTTTAATGATAGCTCGCCATTTGTACGACAGTTCTATGGTCTGTTTTATCTAAATCATCCTAAATGTCGTACATAGTCTTAAACGTCGTCTTTAAATTCGCCACGTTATCGCCTCTGACGATTCGCGCGGCAGTTAGCGGTGATGCTATCAGTGCCACTCTTTTTATTGCTTTTGTCTTACAGGTCACCTTATGAGTCAACTCAACCCCAAACAATCAGAGGCCATGCTTTATGCCTCCGGTCCATTGCTTGTGCTAGCTGGTGCTGGCTCTGGTAAGACTTCTGTGATTACGCGTAAGATCGCTTATCTTATTGAAGAGTGTAACCTGCCAGCCGAACGCATCACCGCGGTGACTTTTACCAACAAAGCCGCGCGTGAGATGAAAGCCCGTGTGAGTAAATTACTACCGAGTGAAAAAATGCGCGGGCTGACGGTCTCAACCTTTCACCAATTTGGGTTGCAGTTCTTGCGTTATGAGCTTATTCATACCCCACTCAAGGGCAACTTCTCCATCATGGATAGCGACGACAGTAAGCGCTTGCTGATGGAGCTGATGATGCGTGACAACTTAAGTGGCGCAGAAAGTCGTGAGTTGGTCGGCAAAGCAATCAAGATGATCTCTGACTGGAAGAATGACTTGATCGAACCTGACAAGGCGATGGAGACACTAGACGATCCAGAAGAAATGATATTTGCCACCTTATACGCCTTGTATGAGCGTAATCTTCGAGCTTATAACGCGGTGGACTTTGACGATTTGATCGTATTGCCCACCAAAATACTGCGTGAAAATAGAGAGCTACGTGATAAGTGGCAAAACCGTATTCGTTACCTGCTCGTCGATGAGTATCAAGATACCAATACCGCTCAGTATGAAATGATTAAGTACTTGGTTGGACCTCAAGGACGCTTCACTGTGGTTGGAGATGATGATCAGTCTATCTACGCGTGGCGTGGCGCCAAACCCGAAAATATGGCGCTACTCAAAGAAGACTTTCCAAAACTAAAGATCGTCATGCTAGAGCAAAACTATCGATCGACCACACGTATTTTGAGTTCCGCCAATGCCGTTATCCTCAATAATGAGCATTTATTTGAAAAGAAACTATGGTCTGATAAAGGACAAGGCGAAAAAATCCGCGTCATCAACTGCCGTAATGATGATGACGAGTCCGAGCGAGTGGCAAAAGAAATCGTTACTCACAAACTGCGTTTCGGCAACGAATGGGAACAATACGCGGTGCTTTATCGCAGTAACTTTCAAGCACGCATGTTAGAAGCCCAGCTGCGTCAGCTGCAAGTACCTTACAAGCTATCTGGTGGGCAGTCGTTCTTTGCTCGTAGTGAAATTAAAGACATCATGGGCTACTTACGCCTGATTTTAAACCCTGAGGATGACAGTGCGTTTTTGCGCATTATTAACACGCCAAAACGAGGTATGGGACCTGCGACACTCGAAAAACTTGGCTTGTTTGCGCAAGAGCATAGCATTTCACTACTGGCTTCCTGTACCCATGCAGGGCTGACGCATGTGTTGCCATCGAAAGCATACGGCACGCTAAAAGAATTTGGTGAGTTTGTCGAACATTTCACGCGTGAGCTCGACCAACATCCTGATCCTGTGCCGATCGTACGTCAAATGATTGATGAAACTGGTTATATCGATTTCGTTCGCAGTGACTCGAAAACACCGCAACAAGAGAAAAACCGTATCGATAATATCGACATGCTGTATACCAGTATTCAGTCACTGATCAACCGGGCAGAAGAAGACGAAGATCGAACCATTGATACTGTCATTCGCAAGTTGGTGTTACTTGATATGCTTGAGCAGCAACAAGAAGAAGAAAATACCAATAAAGTGAATCTCATGACCTTGCATGCAGCAAAAGGTCTCGAGTTTGACTATGTTTATATCATGGGGCTTGAGGAAGAAATGCTCCCCCATCGAAACTCTATCATGAGTGAAACCATCGAAGAAGAACGACGCTTGATGTACGTCGGTATCACCCGTGCTCGTCGTGAGTTGACATTGACACTAGCGACCCAGCGCCGTGCAGGTGGTCAGATGCGAGTCACCTCAGAATCTCGTTTTTTAGAGGAGCTACCAGAAGATCATATCGACTGGCCAGCCAAAGCGAAGAAGAAAAAGGCGACGAAAAACCCTGAAGCGGTCGCCAACGAATACTTGGCGAATATTCGTGCACTATTGGGTGATCGTTAGCGCTAAGTTTGTCGATTGACCATGGTCATCAGATGGTGCGTTAATACTCGGATATTCGCTAATCAGGTTAACTTAGACAAGCTGAGTTAGTGCTTTCAATTGAATTGAATAATTTAACTCAATTGCTTTAAATTAGGCATTCTTACTGAGCCGACTGGACCTTCTTAATTGTTGATATTTTCTAATCATTGGACATCTTATGCCTAGCCCTAAGCCAGATCATGAACGCCCATCTACGCTAACAGGAGATTATAGCCCGGCAGAATACAGTGCCGAGTATAAACTGATCTACTTGCAAGGGTTGGTGGCTGACAAAGCCTACGAATCCATCACTGATTTTTTAGAAAAACAGTCCGAATATGAAATTGCCAACCTGTTAGAATCTTTCCCAAGCCAGAACCGACTACTCATCTGGGATCAAGTTCCGGATGAGATCAAAGGTGAAGTGCTGGCTGAGCTAGAGGTCGATACCCGCCAGCCACTAATGGAAAACATCTCTTCAGAAGAGGTTTCTTTATTCACCCAAGATCTCGATGCACAAGACATCTCTGAGATTTTGGACGCTGTCACCGACAGTGTGCGCACCTCAGTGATGGCCAACTTAGATGAAGATATCCGTATTCAGGTCAATAAGCTTGATACCTATGTCGACTGGGAAGTCGGTAGCTACATGGATCCTGATATCATCCAAATACAAGACGACATCACACTCTCTGAAGTGCAAACATGGCTACGAGAAAACAACCATATCCTTGATGATGAAAGCCAAGAACTCTTGGTCGTCGATCAAAGTCAGCAGCTACTCGGACTATTGAGTTTGGTTGATCTCATCAAACATGACCAAAATACCTTGGTTTCGGAACTAATCGATGCAGCCGTCACGATCAATGACCGTTTAGACATACAGGATGCTGCTGCGATTTTCCGCTCAGAGGACTTACGCTTTGCTCCAGTGATCAATAGCTTCGGTGAGCTGGTGGGTCAACTAAACGGCGAAGACATCATGGAAATTATTCAAGATGATGTCGATAGCACCATGAAAAACCTCGCCAATGTAAGCCAAGATGAAGAGCTTTTTGCGCCTATTTTGACCAGTGCCAAGAGTCGTAGCGTATGGTTAGGTATTAACCTAGGTACCGCACTGTTGGCTGCTGCAGTGATTGGGCAATTTGAAGAGGTATTAGCACAAGTCGTGGCACTAGCGATACTCATGCCTGTGGTCGCGAGTATGGGCGGCATCGCTGGCTCGCAGACACTTACCGTGGTTATCCGCGGTATGGCGATGGGTCAAATCGGTGGTTCTAACCGTGTCTGGCTACTTAACAAAGAGCTGTGGGTCGGCGCGATAAACGGCATCATATGGGCGATAATCATGGCCTGTATTGCCCAGATATGGTTCCATGATATTAAGATCAGTACCGTGATTGGCTTGGCCATTGCGATTAATATGACCGCTGCCAATGTTTCAGGAATTAGTATTCCCTTGATGCTAAAACGTATGAATATTGATCCCGCTTTATCCGCTTCAGTTATTCTAACGACTGTGACTGATATTGTCGGCTTTATGTCATTTTTAGGTTTAGCCAGTTTGTTGATACTATAATCAGCCATTTACGTCAGAAAATCACTATCTATCAACTATACCTATAAACCATTTAGACGTTGTTAATTAAAAAATCACCAACCCCTTAAGTGAGTGTGTTATGCAAGCTGTACAAGTTAAAGTAGTAAACCCCAAAATCACTGAAGATGAAGCCTTTTCACTGCCGACTCGTGCGACTGATGGCAGTGCAGGTATCGACTTGCGAGCTTGCATTGACGCTCCATTGACCATCAAAGCAGGTGAAACGCAACTGATAGGTACTGGGCTTGCCGTTTATATCCAAGACCCCAATTATGCAGGCATGATTTTACCGCGCTCAGGTCTTGGTCATAAACACGGCATCGTCTTGGGCAACTTGGTCGGACTGATCGACGCGGATTATCAAGGTGAACTGATGGTAAGCATCTGGAATCGTAGCAACGATGACTTTGTCCTCAATCCAGCCGAGCGTATGGCACAATATATCGTTGTCCCTGTTGCTCGTCCCGAATTTTCACTGGTGACAGAATTTAGTGATGAGAGTGCACGCGGCACAGGTGGCTTTGGACACTCAGGTCGTCAATAATGCTAAGCCAGTAGCGATCACTGACCGCCCAATTTTATCTTTCAACATTCACAGCAATAATCGCCACGATAATAAGGAGAGTAAGCGATGCCATCTTTTGCTGCGCAGCAATGCTTATTTCGTGCTTATGATATTCGTGGATCACGCCAGCATTTTACGACCGCTTTTGTACAAGCACTCGGCAATGCCTTTGCACATTTGTACCTTAAATCACCGAGTACTTTAGATCAAGCTGACTCGAATAATAGCTTGCCCGGACAAAAACACAGTACTCCAGACATTACTGTTGTGATTGGTTATGATGTGCGTGATGGTAGCAACACCATCGCCCAGACACTTTCTAGCATCTTGGCTCAGTACGGAATACACGTTGTTCAGCTCGGTCTGGTGACGACGCCGATGATGGTATTTTGGGCAGAGCAATACCAAGGACATGGAATTATCGCGACTGCCAGTCACTCGGCTAAAGATATACTGGGCATCAAGTGGATGATGAATCACCTGTCCCCTAGCAGTACAGAGATTCAGACACTTTATGAAAAACTCAGCAGCAATGACGGACAAACGAGTAATACTAGACCATCCAATGACTTAGCGCCCCCATTATCTACTGAGCAAGTCATCACAGGCTACACTGACGCCATCAAACACGTATTGACTCAGCTTTATCCACATGACATCGGCAATGATCAAAGAAGAACGAAAGGTAACCACTTATCATCGCCAAAACTTGATTTAGTCATCGTGATTGACTGCATGCATGGTGCAACCAGTACCACCGCTAAGCAGTTATTCAAGTATTTCTGTCAGTCTGTCATGGTGCTCAATGATACGCCAAATGGTAGTTTCCCTGATGGTAACCCTGACCCGACTGAACCCAATCGACTACAAGAACTGCAACAAAAGGTCTTGGTTAATCAAGCCGACTTGGGACTGGCATTTGATGGCGATGGCGACAGACTGATAGTTGTCAATGAGATGGGAAGCACTGTCAGACCTGATCATTTGCTATATCTATTGGCACAAACTGCGCTAAACGGTGTCACCAACGAGTCAGATCAACCAGCTTCATCTCAAGTACTCTTTGATATTAAATGCTCGCACCATTTACCAAAGCTGCTCACGAAGTTGGGTGCTGTACCTGTCATGAGCAAGACTGGTAGTAGTCTTATGCGTCGACAGATACACAACTCTGAACAGCAAATCATCTTTGCCGGCGAGCTATCTGGACATTTCATTTTTAATGACGGCCGTTTTATTGCCTATGATGATGCCATGTATGCCGCATTGAGATTGCTCCATTGGCTGGCAGACTCTGACTTTCATCAAGGTAAAACAGCGCTGACGGATATCACCCACAGACTACCGACATTGATCAGTACCGCTGACCACTATTTGCCAATGCCGCAAGCATCTCTTTCGGGCTACTCACTCGTCACGCAATTGACTCAGCTTTGTCAGGATTTGCAGCAGTTGGTTGATAAATCAAACGACACCTCGTCGATTAACGCTTCCGACGCCCTGTACTCTTTGCACAGCTGTCAGAATAACGATGAGTCATCGCCTTTTTGTACTTGCGACTGCCCTGAGAGTGATCGATTGCTCACCATAGAGCATGCCCGCTACTTACTGCCTCTGGGCGCAACCTTGAGCACTATTGATGGTTTGCGCATAGATTTCGACCATGGCTTTGGTGTACTACGTCAATCCAACACCAGTAATAATCTGACGGCAAGGTTTGCAGGCGATAGCATCGAGGCGCTACGAGATATTCAAGATAGATTTGCCGCTTTATGTCGCCCATTCGACAAAAGACTGGCAGAACAAATCACAGCTATTCCGGCTGAATAACTGTCCTCAAACATAGTTGTCGTAAAACACAGTTGCCGTAAAATAAAATCAGATTTTTCAACATTATTTTTTACCACCACATTTTAGGAGTTTATCATGACGCTTCACTTAGACGATGCCAAAATAACCGCTGAAGTATTAACGACAGCGCTGCCTTATATTCAACGATTTGTTGACAAACTAATCGTGGTCAAATACGGCGGAAATGCCATGACTGACCCTGCGCTTGAAAGCTCTTTTGCCCGTGATATCGTCTTGTTGAAAACCGTCGGTCTGCATCCTGTGGTCGTTCATGGCGGTGGCCCGCAAGTCGACAATCTATTAAAAGATCTAGGCCGACAGTCAGATCGCATCGATGGCATGCGTGTCACGGACAAAAGCACCATGGATGTCGTAGAGATGGTGTTGGGCGGTAGTGTTAATAAGTCGATTGTTAGCCTCATCAATAAACATGGCGGCCGTGCAATCGGATTGACAGGGAAAGATGCCAACTTAATCCGAGCAAAAAAGCTTAATATAGAAAAAAAGGGCGAAGATGGTATTGCGGTACCCGTAGATTTAGGGTTCGTCGGTGATGTGGTCAGCGTTAATAAAGACGTTATCAACATGCTCATCTCATCTAATTTCATCCCAGTCATCGCACCGCTGGGTGTCGATGGTGAAGGAAATACTTATAATATCAATGCCGACTTGGTCGCTGGTAAAGTGGCTGAGTTTTTGCAGGCAGAAAAACTCATGCTACTGACCAACATTAAAGGCGTGCTAGGTCGTGATGGTAAAGTCATGACAGGATTGACACCCAAGAAAGTCGACAGCTTGATTGAAGACGGTACTATCTCAGGCGGCATGATTCCTAAAATTCAATGTGCGCTCGATGCGGTACGTAGCGGAGTAAAAAGCGCAGTTATCGTCGATGGTCGCGTCCCACATGCCACGCTTTTAGAGATCTTCACCAACGAAGGTGTCGGCACATTGATTAGTCGTAATGTCGACTCATCAATGACTTAATGGCCTGCAGCTACCTTCAGATAACCGTATTTAGTAGATAGCCATATTTAGTAAATAACGGTACTCAAGATGATCAAGTCACTGTAGACAGCATAACAAGCCCCGAATTTAGTAGCTAATAGTTAGTAGACAAGTTCGGGGCTTTTCTCATTGGCTGAGACAGTCATTTATGAAAAAACTTTATCAAACGCTTCTTCATTGAAACCACAAAGCAAAATTGGCTGAGCGGTACTTTTGTTATCTGGCTGCCCCTCTACGATCGGGCGTTTAATCATGCTGGTATTTTCTATCAGCAACTCAATGGCATTGTCTACATTATCCTCAGCGGCTTGTTTCTGCTCGTCTGTCAGTTTCCGCCATGTCGTACCGCGCTTATTTAATACTTTATCGATACCCAACACCTCCACCCAACGCTGCACCGTTTCTTTATCGATGCCTTGCTTTTTATAATCATGAAAATCATAGCTGACACCCAACTCGTCTAGCTTAGTAAACGCTTTTTTCATCGTGCTGCATGATTTGATACCGTAAATCGTGATGGTCATATAACCCTCCAAGTCAATTATTGTTATACACTTCATTATACCGAAGCCGAAGAACATTTGGTCTATGATGACAAAACAATCAGCTCTGAATGATTTTTCAAATTTGTCGCCTTTATAGTGGGCGAACACACCATCATCCCATCGCAATTTTCACCAAATTACGCTATGCTATGGCATTATTAAATTTCACTCAATTTATCAGTAACAACCAATTTCGAGCCGACTATGAGCAACGCCTTGACAGCAGAAAATGCCAATAATGACAACAGCCATTCTAAAAACAACGCCCCATACCAACCGCAGCTTATCGAAGCGGCACAACAAGCCAAATGGGAAAGTGACAAGCGCTTTGAAGTAAGCAATGAGCCGAGTGACAAGCCAAGCCGTTATATGCTGTCTATGTTTCCGTATCCAAGTGGCAAGCTGCACATGGGACACGTGCGTAACTACACCATCTCCGATGTGCTGAGCCGTTATTATCGTCTAAAAGGTTATGAAGTCATGCAGCCCATGGGTTGGGATGGTTTTGGCTTGCCAGCAGAGAACGCAGCGATTGCTCATCAAACGCCACCTGCCGAATGGACGTTTTCTAATATCGACAACATGCGCGCCCAACTAAAACTGCTAGGGCTATCTATCGACTGGTCACGTGAGTTCGCCACCTGCAGTCCTGAGTATTATCAATGGGAACAGTGGTTGTTTTTGCAGCTATACAAAAAAGGCTTGGTCTACAAAAAACTCTCGACTGTCAACTGGGATCCAATCGACAATACCGTTTTAGCAAACGAGCAAGTCATCGATGGCAAAGGTTGGCGTAGTGGTGCTCCTGTCGAGAAGCGTGATATTCCTATGTATTACTTTAATATCACTGATTATGCTGACGAGCTGTTGGACGATTTGGATCAATTAGAAGGTCACTGGCCTTCTGAAGTATTGACCATGCAGCGTAATTGGATCGGTCGTAGTGCAGGTATGGAAGTGCATTTCCCATACGAGCTTGCTGGTGAAAACAATACCTTGGACGTGTTCACGACTCGCCCTGACACCCTCATGGGCGTCACCTATGTCGCAGTCGCGGCAGAGCACCCGTTGGCGCAATATGCTGCTGATCAAGACGAAGTGATTGCTGACTTTTGCGCCCTTTGCAAAAAAGGCTCAGTTGCAGAAGCAGATCTGGCCAAAGCTGAAAAAATCGGTATGGACACCGGTCTGACCGTTACGCATCCACTGACTGGCGAACAAGTACCAGTTTGGGTCGCCAACTATGTGCTAATGAGTTATGGTTCAGGTGCAGTGATGGCAGTCCCTGCTCACGATGAACGTGACTACGAGTTCGCCACCAAATACAGTCTGCCAATTAAACAAGTCATCGACATCCCTGCCGGCTATTTTGATGAAGCAAAAGCTGATGCCAGCGCCAACAACACCGAATGCAATCTTGCTTATACTGAACGCAATACCTTAATCAATTCAGGCGAATTTGACGGTCTAGACTTTGAGCAAGCGTTTGAAGCAATGCTAGCCAAACTTGAACCCAAAAAGTTGGCTAAGAAAAAAATTCAGTACCGTCTACGTGACTGGGGTGTTTCGCGGCAACGCTACTGGGGTTGCCCAATCCCAATGATCAACTGTGAACATTGCGGCACTGTGCCCGTTGAAGAGAAAGACTTGCCCGTTGTGTTACCAACCGACGTCGTTCCTGATGGCCGCGGCAATCCGCTGAAAAACATGCCTGAATTTATCAACACCACTTGTCCTAAATGTGGCAACGCTGCTGAGCGTGAGACTGATACCTTTGATACCTTCGTCGAGTCTAGCTGGTATTATGCACGCTTTGCGAGCCCAAATGACGCAAAAGATATGGTCAACAAATCTGCCGCCAATAAATGGCTGCCTGTCGACCAATACATCGGTGGCGTTGAACACGCCGTTATGCACCTGCTTTATGCCCGTTTTTTCCATAAGCTGATGCGCGATGAAAACTTAGTTTCAGGAAATGAACCATTTGCCAATCTAATGACGCAAGGTATGGTGTTGGCTGGTACTTTTTACCGTGTCAATTCGGATGGCAGTACAACTTACTATTTCACCGAAGACGTCGATATCGAGTTTAACGACCGTGGCCAACCGCTTAAAGCGACCTTAAAATCCGATGGGCAGCCAGTAACGATTGGTAAAATCGAGAAAATGTCTAAGTCGAAGAACAATGGTGTCGATCCACAAATCACCATTGATAAATATGGCGCAGATACGGTCCGTCTATACACGCTTTTCACTGCGCCTGCCGATCAGACCCTCGAATGGTCAGACGATGCGCTAAAAGGTCCTTACAACTTCGTTAAGAAAGTATGGCGTATCGCAACTGACCACATGCAAGCCCTCAACGCCGCAAATATCAGCGCCGATACGCTCAATACTGAAGCATTAAATACCGATGACTTAAGTAAACCTGCGAAAAACTTACGCCGTAAAACCCATGAAACCATTGCCAAAATCGACAGCGATTTGGGTGACCGTTTAGCGCTCAATACACCTGTATCAAGCCTAATGGAGCTAGCAAACGAGCTTGGCAGCTTCAAAGTGACTAATGAAAAAGAACTACAGGTACAACATGAAGCCTTGACTGACTTGCTTACCATGCTGTCCGTCTATGCACCACACGTCGGTGAGCACTTGCTTGAACAGTTGGGACTGGATACCACTACCCTGAACTATCCAGACGTCGACGAAAGCGCGCTCGTACAAGACACCATCACTATGGTAGTGCAAGTCAATGGTAAAATGCGTGGTAAAATGGATGTCGCCCCAGATAGCGATCCTGAGCAACTAAAAGCCCAAGCACGAACGCTCGAAGGTGTGGCAAAATTCTTGACTGGCGATATCAAAAAAGAAATTGTCGTGCCCAATAAGCTGGTCAACATTGTTGTGGTAGGCTAAATTTTTAGGCTTGGATGTCTGAGCCTTTTTATAACCTAAGGATAGCGATTATGTTCTATGAGCATCGAGCTGAGCAGACGTGTCAAGCTTCATCAAGCCAATCAAAACAGGTTGGTAAAAAATCGCTGGGGCACAAACTAGCGACAGCACTACTCGCAGCATTGCCTTTGATGACAATAGCTGGCACGACCATGGCGTTAAGTGGCTGCGGATTTCAGTTACGTGGTTATGGCGCGCCAATGCTCGATGATGCTGCCAGCACAGCGGTAATCATCGAAGACAATCGCACATCCTTTCCGCTAAAGCTGCCATTAACCGAACAGCTTGAATCCCTAGGTGTCGACGTCATTAGTGACATGACGCCAGAAGAGGTCGCTAGCAACAACCAACAACAAAACGCTGACCCGATTGCGGCTATCGACATCAGCAATGTCAGCTTTAAGCAGTATGAACTGGTCGGTGTACTAACAGAAATCCGACTGGTACTGTCTGCAGATGTCAGCTACCAAACCATGGAAGATGATGAACCAGTCACATTAAGCAATACCATCAGAGTCGAACGCAGCTATCAATATAACGAAGCCTCGGTGAGTACCGATGATCAGCAAGGCGATCAAACTCGTGACTGGCTATACAATAGTTTGGCACGACGAATCACTGATCAATATGTTGCGTTGTCTTTACCTAAGGTCGCGCCCTCTGGTGCTAATACAGCGACCCAGATTATTGATAATACTGCATCGACAGCAGTGGTCTCGCCAAGCCCTTAATTTACAATGCTGTTTCGCCAGTATCCACTATCCTCTACCTGCGTACCGTCACTCCATGCAAGATACCTTTATACAGGCTTATCCAAAAATTCTACAACCCTCGGTGGTAGTCGCTGGTCTGTGGTTGGCGCATGGTGATGAACCCTTATTGAGTCAATGGCTCGTCGATGCGATGCGACCACACTGGCACAGACAAAACTATGCCATTAAGCGTATCGAGCTGATATCCACTAAAAGCTGGCAAGATGTATTATCTGAGCTCGGCAGCCAGTCTTTGTTTGATGATGCAAGTGGCGTCATCGTCACTGGCAATCATAAACCTGACAAAGCCGTTATCGCTGAACTAGAACGCTTCGCTCAAGAGGCACAGTCAGGGGCACATAGTCATAGTCTGCTGTGGTTAACACCCAAACAAGACAAACGTGCCAAGAGCAGCAAGTGGTTTGCGCCATTTGCGCAATACGGTCATGTCATTGACTGTAATTTATATAATGAGCAACAACGTCAGCAGCTATTGCAAATACAAGCTCAAAATTTTGGCTTAAAGCTTTCGCAGGACGCGTGGCAAATGCTCATGTCACATACCGAGCACCATCTACTGAGTGCCTATCAGACCTTATGGCGACTGTCCTATCTGTTTGCGCCACAGCTAATGACTAATGAAGACTTATCAAACCAAGCAAACGGCCAGCCAACTCAGCCTACTAGCAACATCGCCTTGGATATCCAAGATTTGCAAGAAGCCTTGGTCAGTGATGCACAGTTTAGCGTGTTTGATTTATCCGATGCCATGTTGACAGGTAATAGCTCACAAGTCGCAAAAATATTGTTTCAGCTAAAAGCGACCGACGAACCGACGACGTTGGTGCTTTGGGCCATTAGCAAAGACATGCGTCAAATCATGCAATTGATGGATGGGCAAGACCCTCAATCGTTAGGCATATGGCGTAGTAAGCAGGGTTTGTACCAACAAGCCTGCCGGCGCCAGACAAAGGCTCAAACTAATGAATGGCCTGCTCTACTTTACCGCTGTGACCAAGCCATCAAAGGTCTTATTCGCCAACCTGCATGGGAGTTGTTGCTACAAGCAGCGCTTGAGCTGTCCGGCAAACGTCTTTTTACAGATCGGTAAGGCTTACACCCCTTAAGTTCTCCATTCAGATCAAAGTCAGTACTTTTTTATCGATGATTCTTATTACTCTTCATGACTCTCATATCTCATATAAGATAATCTTGTCTAATCTAGTTTGATCTGCCCACCTATTTGCTACAAAAAACTCTGCCACCAACCGTCAACACCAAGCGTCGTTAATATTCAGTTTTCTTGCTACTTTCTTGCTTTTTATCAAGTCACCTTAACCTTTCGTAAACTATTTGAGATTCCTTTTTTACCGTGGACGCTATACTATAGTTAGACTTGAGTTTACCTTGATTGGACTGTTGTTATGCGCAAAATAAATAAAAAGTCTGCTATAAAATGGGGCTTGATTGCCCTTGTTATCGTAGCATTGGCAGCGTTGGCTTACGCTATTTTCAAACCAGAAGAAGAAAAGCCCAGCTACCTGACCGCAACTGCTGAAATTGGTGATATCGAAAACAATGTGATGGCGTCAGGCAAGGTCAAAGCATTGAATACCGTCGATGTCGGTGCACAGGTTTCTGGTGAAGTGACCCGTCTCTATGTGGACGTGGGTGACGAGGTGCAACAAGGTGACCTAATTGCTCAAATCGATCAAGTGACTCAAAAAAACAACTTAAGTAATCAACAAGCAACCCTTGAGCAAAGCGAGGCCTCACTGCAAAGTGCCCGCGCAGAAGCACTAAGCCGCCAAGCCGACTTGAAAAGCGCCTACGCCGATCTTGCTAGCCGTCAGTCTGAACTGAAACAGGCACAATCTGATTTTGGCCGCTTGCAAGGCTTAGTCGATATCGATGCGATATCTCAACAGGAATATGACACACAAGCAACTGCCGTTGAAACAGCAGAAGCGGCTGTGGCTAATGCACGCGCCGCTATTGACACTGCTAATGCTGCCATCGCTACTACGGACGCGAACATTAGCAGTCAACAAGCCGCCATACGCATCGCAGAGACCAATGTCAGTACCGCTGAAGAGGACGTTAGCTATACCACTATTCGCGCACCGATGTCTGGGACGGTGGTCTCTATTACTACTGAACAAGGCACGACCGTCAACGCCAATCAAACCGCGCCGACACTAGTCACCCTAGCCGATTTATCAACGGTTCGTATCAACGCACAAATCTCAGAAGCCGATGTCATCAATGTCAGCGCTGGTATGCCTGCTTATTTCAACATCATCGGTAATCCTGACCAAAAATATGATGCGACTCTGACTGCGATTGAGCCTGCTCCAGAAGTAATTAGCGAAACCAGTTCAACAGACTCTGCTATCTACTATGTTGGTTATGTCGAAGTTCCTAACCCAGATCGCTTATTTCGCATTGATATGACCGCTCAGATTTATATTGTCATTGATCAGGCTGAAGATGCCGTGCTTGTCCCATCTGCTGCCGTCAAAGAAAGGCCGGCCAGACAACGAGCTAATGGTGAGACCACAACAAACACATTCGTACGAGTCTTAAAAGATGACGAGACCGTCGAAGATCGCACCGTCGAAGTCGGTATTGACAATCGAGTGAATGCGCAGATCTTGAGTGGCTTGCAAGAAGGTGAACAAGTGATTATCAGTGAAGGCAATGCTGGTACATCAAGCGGTGGTGGAGCTCGTATGCCTGGTAGCGGTCCTCCAAGGTAGAGCATGCTTGATATGTATTGATAAAAAAAGGTCTGATACACAACCGCCCTACCTCGTCGCCACTCACCACCTTAGACTAAAGACATTGCTATGACTATATCTTCACCGTCTTCACAGACGCCTAACGTAGCTGATAAGCCTATTATGCAACTCTCGGGCATTATTCGAGAGTTTCCTGCAGGTGAGCAGACCGTTCGAGTGTTGCATGGTATCGACTTGACCATCAATCAAGGTGAGATGGTCGCTATCATCGGACAATCTGGCTCTGGTAAGTCGACACTGATGAACATCTTAGGCTGCTTAGATCAAGCAACGGCTGGCGACTATAAAATTTATGGGCAATCAGCAAACAAACTAGAAGCAGACGAGCTAGCAGAGTTACGACGTGAGCACTTCGGCTTTATCTTTCAGCGCTATCATCTACTTGGTGATATCAATGCCAAAGACAACGTCGCCGTCCCTGCTGTATATGCAGGCATGGATACCAGTGCTCGGATTAGTCGTGCCGAAAACCTGCTAACCAATCTGGGGCTCGGCGACAAAGTAAATAATAGACCCAGTCAGCTATCAGGCGGACAGCAGCAACGAGTTTCTGTTGCCAGAGCCTTGATGAATGGTGGCGATGTTATCTTAGCCGATGAGCCCACAGGCGCACTAGATAGCAAGTCTGGCGAAGATGTGATGGAGATATTGCATGACCTAAACGCTCAAGGTCATACCATCATTATGGTTACTCACGATCCAAAGCTCGCCGCCCAAGCTGAACGGGTCATTGAGCTCAAAGATGGTCATGTCATTGCTGATTACCATACAGAGCACTATCAGCAGACAAACCAACTACCTGAGCCTATACTCAGCGGTCATCGTAAAGGTGTATTTAGCAGCTTTGTTGACCGCCTACTTGAAGCGTTTAAGATGTCCTTGCTAGCTATGCGTGCACACAAAATGCGTACGCTACTTACTATGCTGGGCATTATCATCGGAATTGCATCAGTGGTTTCAGTAGTCGGACTGGGAAAAGGCTCTCAAGAAAAAATACTAGCCGATATCAGCTCTTTAGGGACCAATACGATTACTGTTAGTGATGGCTACCCGTTTGGTGATCCAAGGCGTAGCTATGGAGATGACAATTTAACACCCGAGGACGCGCAAGCGGTTGCAGATCAACCTTATGTCCTCAGTGTCAGTCCACAGCTTGATAGTAACTTAAATGTCCGATACCGCAATATAGAAGAAGCTGCAAGTATTAGCGGTGTTGGTAAAGACTACCTCGATGTTAGTGGTGAGTCTTTAGCACTTGGTCAAGGTTTTGATGAGCAAAGTATCACCCTACTTAGCCAAGATATCATTATTGATGATACCGCCCTACAGACTTTTTTCCCTGATGATGCTAACCCTATTGGAGAAGTCATTCTCGTTGGCAGTGTACCTGGTCGTATTATTGGCGTCCTTGAGGAAAACAATAGTGGATTTAACAGAAACGCGGACACACCAACATTTTATATGCCCTACACTACGATGATGTCACGTCTGCTTGGAACCACTTACATCGAAAGCTTTGTGGCACTTATTGACAGTAACATCTCATCCTCAGCTGCTGAAACTGCTATCTCAACACTTATAGAATCCAGACATGGCACTGATGATTTTAGACTACTCAACTCAGACTCTATTCGAGAAACCATAGAGTCAACGACCACTGCAATGACCTTGCTGATATCCTCAATTGCTATTATTTCTTTAATAGTAGGTGGTATCGGCGTCATGAATATCATGTTGGTTTCTGTCACTGAACGTACTAATGAAATTGGAGTAAGAATGGCCGTCGGAGCTCGACAAAGCGATATCATGCAACAGTTTTTGATAGAAGCCGTACTAGTTTGTGTTTTGGGTGGTCTCCTTGGTATTGGATTAGCGTTCACCATCGGTGAGATAATCAACCGTGTCGGTGGTAGTAGCTTCCAAGTCATCTACTCATCAACATCTATTATTGCTGCGTTTATCTGCTCAACACTTATCGGGGTAGCTTTTGGGTTTTTACCGGCTCGCAACGCGGCTAAACTTGATCCAGTTGAAGCACTTTCTAGAGACTAACCGTCACAATGATAGGAATACCATCCGTCGAACGTATTTTCATATATAAATATATAGA
>NZ_JAKDUI010000074.1 GCF_030457785.1 Psychrobacter sp.
TTACTTTCTTGGTCATGATAAACTCCGATTAATACGCTTAGTTTACCAAGTTTACTTGTACGGTTTTGTCAGCATAGCTCATGAACTACCCACCACCTAAAGAGGTAGGGGTTTCTTAGGTAATACCCATACTTGATGCGATGTTCTGCATCAGCGGTTAGGAAAATTGACTAAGCTAACCCTGTCGCACCGACAGTTTTGAGCGTGACCAGCCTTACCCCTTCATTGCGGATGTTGATACTGGCATTGATGTCTCGGTCATTTTTTGCAAACAGCTTGGACACGTCCATGACCTCACCTGTAATGATAACTCAGCTTTAGTCAGCAAGTACTGGCAGTTTGAGCAGGTCTTAGAGAACAGATACCATCGGCCTATTTTAACAAGCTCTTTACCATACCAATTACTTTTATAGCTCAGCATGGTGGTAAACGTTGACCATGAGCTGTCTGATATGGCTTTGACATTCAAGTCGTCCTCTATGGCAATAACATCGTGGTTTTTGATGATATTGAATGAGAGTTTGTGTAGAAAGTCTTTGCGACTATTCGTTATTTTCTCGTAAATCTTGGCGACTTTGTTTTTTTGCTTTTGATAGTAGCGGCAGTCGTTTAATTTGCACTGATCTGCTTTAGAAAATTATCTACTTTTATCCAGTATTTTCTATGCACGGGCCAACTTTGTGAGAAACTTAGGATTAGCCACTTTGCTACCGTCCGATAAGACGATAAAGTCAGTTAATCCTGAAGCAATCCCAATGTTTGAGCCACTACATATACTCTAAAACTCAAATACGCACTCATCCCCCTACCTCTAAGGTAGGGGGATGAGTGCGCGATACTGTTAAAAACGTGACGACATTACTTTTCACTGACTATATAAAAAAAGCCTAGCGTTCAACGTTAGGCTTTCTTATTAACTAAGTAAAGTCTGTTATCTATTTAGGTGGGTTGTCTTTTAACCATAGTTGATTCACGATTTTTAACTCGCGTAACTCTTCCGCCATGATAGATTCACTGATACCAGGATATTTGATGATGGCATAGCTATATAAGCCAATCCCAAGTGCTGTCCAACCAAAGAATATCCACCACTCAATGGCACTAAGCGCTGAAGGCATACCTGGCATGTATAATATGAGCAAACCAAAGCCTAGTACAATGGTAAACATACCTACTAGCTTGCCAGCTGGTACTTTAAATGGACGTACCATATCCGGCTCACGGTAGCGCAGGACTAAGAAAGAGATCGCAACACACGTATAAGCAATGACAATCCCAAAACCACCAGCATCAACAATCCATACCAGCATTTTACGCCCAAATAATGGTGCTAGAGTAGCAAGACCACCAATTAATAAAATAGCATTCTTTGGTGTCTTGTATTTCGGATGCAATTTACCCAAAAATGCTGGTAGCATATGAGCTTTTGACATTGCATATAGTAGACGACTACCACCAATTAAAAACGCATTCCAACTAGATAAAATACCAAGCACACCGCCAATGACCAGTAAAATACCAGCCCATTTACCTTGCCACGCATTTGTCATGGCATCTGCAGTGGCTAAGGTAGAGCCTTGCGCTTGTATCAGCGGTAATGTGCGACCGACACTCCACGCCACACCGACATACCACATGACAGCAATAATAATAGAGACAATCAAAAACTTACCAATATTAGGACGGGTAAGGTCAATCTCTTTTGCGGCTTGAGGAATAACGTCAAAGCCGACAAACATAAAAGGTACCATGACAATCACCGTCATCATGCCACCAATACCACCGATAAATGCTGGCGCTTGAACTGCTGTTGAAGTCTCAGAACTATAGAGCACCGCCCCAATGAATAATAACGTACCGACGAATAAAATACCCAGTACCGCTGTTTTTTGGAACCAAGCACTGACTTCCATCCCGCGAATATTGAGCCAAGTCACAATCACTGAGCCAAGCATACCCACCCCGACCCAAGTGGCGTAAACATCCCATCCAGCAATCGTCCACAGATAACCTTGGTTATAATTAGGAATAAAATACTCAACCACGGTAGGCAATGCCACAGCTTCAAAAGCAACGACGGAGAAGTAACCAAACAAAATACTCCATGAACAAATAAAAGAGACTGTGACTCCTAGTGCTCGATGTGTATAGGTATGCTCACCACCCGTCACTGGCATAGATGAGGCCAGCTCAGCATAGTTAACGCCAATCATAATGACAGCCAAACCACCAATCATGAACGCTAACATGGAACCCCATGTTCCTGCAGCAATGATCCAATCACCTGCCAGAACCACCCACCCCCAACCGACCATAGCGCCGAATGCTAAGGCAATAATATCAAACATACCTAGCGATTTTTTTAGCTCAGACATAATTTGCTCCTTGTCCGTGTGTCATCCGTGTCAGTCCTTTTTCAATTACACTGATACTAATTATTCTTTATTTAGTAGGGTCTTGCCCTTTGTCTTTATCTTTCCATACCCATCAGACGATAGGTTTAACTGTATTTATAAGATTTGCCTAGCAGAGACAGCAACGGCGTCTTGACTTGCAAGGCGCCGTTGTAAAGCATGGCCAGAGTAAACACTCTGAAGGCGACCTGTATGCTGCTACCATTAACGTTTAATCTATCCAGTGCAATCAATAGGCTGACAAAATATTTAGGCTACTAATATGCCTTTGATGATATCAAGACCTTCTTGCAGCACTTCATCTTCTACCGTTAATGGCACCATCACACGAATGGCATTACCATACATACCGCAAGACGCTAGCAGCAAGCCTTGCTCAAAAGCCTTTACCTTTAGATTAGCAGTCATCTCCGTGTCTGGCTGACCATTACTATCGATTAGCTCAAACGCAAGCATTGCACCTTTATGGCGAATATGACCGATACTATTTAGATTTAAATCCTTTAGAAAAGACGCAATCTTGTCGCCAATCTCAACACTGCGCTCTATTAGGTTTTCTTCCTCAATCACTTCCATCACTGCCAATGCAGCCACACAAGACAATGGGTTACCAGAGTACGTACCACCCAAGCCGCCAACTTGCGGCGCATCCATAATATCAGCACGACCGATAACAGCAGATATAGGATAACCGCCAGCCAAGCTTTTTGCGCTAGTCATTAAATCAGGCTCAACACCTAACTGCTCACTGGCAAACAAAGTACCCGTACGCGCAAAACCACACTGTACTTCATCAAAAATCAGCACGATGCCATGCTCATCGCAGATACCACGCAAAGCTTTAGCAAAGGATGGAGTTACTTGATGGAAGCCACCTTCGCCTTGAACTGGCTCAATTATCATCGCTGCCACTTCACTTGGATCGATATCTGCTTGAAAAATCATTTCAAGGCTATGCAAAGCTTGTGCCTCGGTAACGTTTAATTCTTCAGCAGGGAATAACGCATGAAAGACAGGACCTGGCATCGGACCAAAGTTCTTTTTGTAAGGCAACACTTTACCGGTCAAGCTCATGCACATTAAGGTACGGCCATGCCAGCCGCCAACAAACGAGATGACACCTGGGCGACCGGTTTTAGCACGTGCAATTTTGATACAGTTTTCAACTGCTTCTGCACCAGTGGTCAAAAAGAACGCTTTTTTCTTACCGCTAATAGGTGATTTTTCACAGAGCTTTTCGGCAAGCTCAACATAGCATTCATAGTTGATCATTTGCGCGGCAGTATGCGTAAATTTATCAAGCTGCTCGTGCACACGTTGAGTAATTTTAGGATGGCTGTGACCAGTATTTAGGACTGAGATACCACCGACAAAATCGATATAACGATTGCCTTCAATATCCCAGACTTCGGAGTTTTTTGCTTTTTCTGCAAAGATAGGAAAAGCAACCCCAAGTCCAGTTGGTAGAACCGCTTTACGGCGCTCGAGCAATGATTGATTAGTAGTCATAAGAATATCCTTTTCTTTCTTTTTTACGTAAGTGCCAATGTTAAGCAAATACCAATATTGCGTTAGTCAGTGGCGGTTATAAGATAAATACTAAATGTAGCTAAATGCTATATATAGTTGGCACCTACCTGGAATAGATACCAAGCACTTAAATTATTGACATTGAGGTAAATAAGTCTCAACCATAAAGTTAACTAACATCAGAACACCAATACTTGGTCACGACATATTCTTCGATGCCATACTTTGAACCTTCACGACCAAAACCTGATTGTTTAACGCCACCAAACGGTGCAACTTCAGTAGAAATCAGACCCGTATTGTGACCAACCATACCGTACTCAAGTCCTTCTGTTACTCGCCAAGCGCGTGCAAAATCCCCACTATAGAAATAAGCGGCAAGACCATAAATGGTGTCATTGGCATCACGAATGACCTCCTCTTCACTGGAGAAGGTAAATATGGTGGCGATAGGACCAAATATCTCTTCGCTAGCAATATCCATATCGTCATTTAGATTAGTAATAACGGTTGGATTAAAGCTCAGCGCGGAGGCGTCATTCATATCACCACCTGTGATGATTTTTGCGCCTTTATCAAGCGCATCTTTTAATAATGCCTGTACCTTTTCTAATCCATCTTGATTGATGAGCGGTCCAATATCGACGCTCTCATCCATACCATCACCAACTTTAAGCTCTTCGACTTTTTTGACAAAAATATCTAAGAATTTATCTTTGATACTGTCTTGAATATAGACGCGGTTGGCACAAACGCAGGTTTGGCCAGCGTTACGATATTTGGAGGCGATTAAGCCATCAGCGGCTTTTTCGAGATCAGCATCATCAAATACGATAAAAGGGGCGTTACCACCAAGCTCTAAAGACAGCTTTTTAATCGTTGGGGCACATTGCGCCATCAAAGTACGACCAACTTCAGTTGAGCCAGTAAATGATAGTTTTTGGATACGAGAATCACCCGTTAAGATATCGCCAATCACTGAGGATTTACCAGTGACTACTTGAATGACGCCTGCTGGGATACCCGCATGCTCTGCTAGTACGCCCAATGCTAGAGCAGAAAACGGTGTTTCAGAGGCAGGTTTAATGATAATCGTACAGCCAGCTGCCAATGCAGGTGCCGCTTTACGAGTAATCATTGCTGCTGGAAAGTTCCATGGAGTAATGGCTGCACAGACACCAACAGGTTGTTTTAAAATGACATAACGCAATTGCGAGTTGGTAGCAGGGATGACATCGCCGTAGACGCGCTTACTTTCTTCTGCAAACCAGCGGATAAAACTATTGGCGTAGCCAATCTCACCACGTGACTCGACCAAAGGCTTGCCCTGCTCGGCAGTCATAATAATGGCTAAATCTTCTTTATTATCATCAATAAGATCCGCCCACTTTTGCAGCAGAACGCTACGTTCTTGCGATGTTTTTGCTGCCCAAGCGGTTTGAGCATCATAAGAGTAAGCGACCGCTTCATTGACATCATCTTTGGTCAGACTTGGTACAGAGCCAATCACATCACCTGTGAATGGGTTGCTCACCTCAATAGTGCAATTGTCGTTGGCAGCGTACCAGCCGTCATTAATAAAGCACTGCTCTTTGATTAAGGCAGGGTTTGAGAGGTTTAACGGGTTTTTTTGCTTAGTATTTTGTGTCGTATTTTGCATCGTAACACTCCATATTTATCGTTCTTTTAGGGTTGATTATTAATGAAGCTATTTAGCAAATTTCGTTAAAATAGAAAATAATAAATAGCGTTTAAAATAATCGTTAAAACTGAAATATTCAGTCATTCATATCTATTGATAACTTATATATTGTTCAGTATGCTGAACACAGGTTCTATATACGAGACACCATTATAGGAATGATGCCACACTTTTTGCAACTGTTTTTTTGAGTGTTATTCGGAAAACTTGTATCTCTTACATTTTCATAGGTAACTTATGAGCACAACTGCCGTTCCTGCATTAGACAAAACCTTTCAAATTTTAGATTTAATTACGGCAAGTCAGCAGCCATTGACGGCTGCTTATATAGCCAAGGAGTTAAGTCTGCCTCGAAGCTCGACGCATAATATATTACAGAGCTTATTGGTAAAACATGTCATCTATAAAGATAGTGATAACCGTTTTTATTTAGGTTCATACCTACTATATTGGGCCGGAAAATATGAGCAGCAGCAGGGTGTTATTCAACTATTTAAAGACCTTATCGTGCAATACCCTATCTTGCTACAACATACCGTCACTCTATCTAAGTTAGATTTAGGCGAGGTCGTATTTTTAGCGTGTCATGAAGCCCCTGCACCACTTGGCTTTACTTTCCGTGCTGGTGTACGTGTACCGGCGGTCTTTTCAGCAACTGGTAAAGCCATGCTCTCAACTCTACCCATTCACACCATAAAATCTTTATATAATGACAACTTCCCTAAACCACTTACTCCCAATGGGGTCAGTAACTTTATCGATTTAGCTGACGAGCTAAATGCCATTCACAGTAGCCGCATCTCATTAGATGATGGGCAACTGCGCGATGGTATGTACTGCTTAGGTACTTATATCCGTAATGCGTCAGGCAATGCCATTGCAGGTATGGCAATCAGCTTTCTACAAGCAGAGTATGAATCTAAACGCGCTGAGGTCAGTACCGTATTAATCGAACTCGCCGAACAGATTGAGCAGCGCCTCGGTTTTACTACTGAACATTCAGCATAGCTTTGTTATTTACTAAGTTACTTACTAATCTTCATGATTCGGTGCTAAAAGGTATAAACAAGCTAAACAATCCCATCTGCTTTGAGCTTAGCTATCATGTCGCTGTCATAACCCAAATCAGCAAGCGTGCTATCCGTGTGCTCGCTCAATTGTGGCGGCGGCGTACGATAAGTAACCGGCGATGCTGATAGCTTAATTGGATTGCCAAGTGCTCGGACTGGGCTACCTTGTGCAGCGAAATCAACAATCATTTCACGTGCTTGAGCCTGCGGCATCGCCAGTGCCTCAGCGACATTATGAATCGCCCCGCTCGGAATACCGGCCTCATCCAAAACCTCTAACCAATAAGAGCGAGGTTTCTCAGAGAATTTTTTAGCAAGCTCACTGCACAACAGCTGGCGATTAATAACGCGTTGTGGATTGGTCGTAAAGCGGCTATCGGTATGCCAGTCAACAGCCAGTACATCACAAAGTTTGGCAAACTGACTGTCATTACCGCAGGCTAAAATAAAATGCGCTTCACCCTGCCCTGAAAATACTTGATAGGGTACAATATTGGGATGTTGATTACCCAGTCTTGGCGGCACATCATTTGAGGCCAAATGATTCATCCCAACGTTGGCTAGCATTGCTAGCGCACTGTCTAGTAATGCCACATCGACATATTGCCCGAGCCCAGTATTTTGACGCGCTAATAATGCTGCTTGAATACCAATGGTCAGCTGTAAGCCTGCAAACAAATCCACGACAGCCACGCCGACCTTATGCGGTTCGCCATCACGAGGACCCGTGATACTCATCAATCCTGATAGCCCTTGGATAATATAATCATAACCGGGGCGCTTAGCATCGGGGCCTGTTTGACCAAAACCTGTCAATGAGGCATAAATCAGGCGCGGATTGTCTTGTTTTAGACTATCGTAATCTAAGCCGTATTTTTTCAGACCGCCAACTTTAAAGTTTTCAACGACGATATCGCTATCAGCAATAAGCTGTTTAATAATCGTCTGGCCTGCTGGCGTATTGATGTCGACGGTAAGCGATTTTTTATTACGGTTAATGGTGGCGTAATAAGCGGACGTATCATCGCTGAACTTTGGGGGTGCCCAGTGGCGGGTTTCATCCCCCACACTAGGACGCTCTATCTTGATAACTTCGGCACCAAGATCTGCGAGTACTTGCGTACAAGAAGGTCCTGCTAATACACGTGATAAATCGAGCTCCTTGATACCGTGCAATGCACCCTGTGACATGACTTTATTATTAGCATCAGACTCAGCCGTTGGTGAGCTCACTGTATCAACAGTCATAATAATTCCTTATTGTGTAACGTATCCTGGACTTGCTTAACCTAAAATTGCTATGCCTCATTTACCTTTTATCCACAAACAATGATAAGTAAATAATGGATAGCAACTAAAAAATGTACGCTACTGCCGATAAGTGCTTCGTAAAAAGCCAAACAGTAACGTACGTCATCAGGTAAACCGTATTAACGATTTTTTCCTAGAGAATTAATAAAAAGCTTGAATATCTGTTTGAGCACGCCCTAAGATTAGCGCATGAATATCATGCGTTCCTTCATAAGTATTGACGGCCTCTAAGTTCATCACATGACGAATGATATGAAATTCATCAGAAATACCGTTACCACCATGCATATCACGAGCAATACGGGCGATATCCAGCGCTTTACCACAGTTATTACGCTTAATCAGTGAAATCATCTCAGGGGACGCATTGTCTTCATCCATTAAACGACCGACACGCAGCGCGGCTTGCAATCCTAAAGTAATCTCCGTCTGCATATTGGCAAGCTTCAATTGAACGAGCTGCGTTGCGGCAAGCGGACGACCAAACTGCTTACGATCTAGCGTATATTGGCGAGCCGCTTTCCAGCAGAACTCAGCCGCGCCCATTGAACCCCAAGCGATACCGTAACGGGCTTTGTTAAGGCAGCCAAATGGACCTTTAAGACCGCGAATATCTGGAAAAGTATTGGCTTCAGGAACAAAGACTTTATCCATGACAATTTCACCCGTCACTGAAGCACGTAGTGAGAACTTACCTTCAATCTTCGGTGCTGATAAACCTTTCATCTCTTTATCTAAAATAAAGCCGCGAATCTCACCAGCATCATCTTTTGCCCAAACGACAAATACATCAGCGATAGGACTATTGGTAATCCACATTTTATTACCTGTCAGCTCATAACCGCCATCAACGGCACGTGCACGAGTCGACATCGATGCAGGATCTGAACCTGAATCTGGCTCGGTCAAACCAAAACAACCGATATATTCACCAGTGGCAAGCTTAGGTAGATACCTTTCTCTTTGCTCTTCGGTACCGTATGCCCAAATAGGATGCATTACCAAACTAGATTGCACACTCATCGCTGAACGGTAGCCTGAATCAACTGCCTCTACTTCTTTGGCAATCAGACCATAAGCAACACTAGATAAACCGGCACAGCCATAACCTTCAATCGTGACACCAAGTAAGCCCATCTCACCCATTTGACGCATGATATTGCGGTCAAAATTCTCATGACGATTGGCTTCAACGATGCCAGGCATCAGCTCTTTTTGAAAAAACTGGCGGGCGCTGTCCGTTACCATGCGCTCTTCGTCAGTAAGCTGATCGCGCAATAAAAAAGGATCTTCCCAGTCAAAACTTGGACGCGTAGATGTTGCCATGTGCTGCTCCTTGATATCAGTCATCCTGACCGACGAGTAGTAATTAATGAGTAAATTGACTTAATAGGTTATTGACTTACTAATTCCGCTGTGCGAAACTTAGTTTCATAATTTAAATCTATTAAAACAAAGTTTCAGGTCGCTGTAAACCTTTATCAAAAAAAATGAGCATAAAATGACAAAAAATATATCAGCAGCTCTACCATTACTGACTCGAATGAATACCATACTTGAGCAAAGCAAAGAAGATAATGACAGACAATTCGTGACTGCATTGGGGCGTGGACTGACTTTATTATCAGCCTTTGAGCATCATGATCAACTGAGCCATCAGCAGCTATGCCAGATGACTACCCTGCCAAAAGCGACCATCACTCGTCTGATTCACACCTTGATGACGCTTGGATTTTTGCGCATTACGGAGTACGGACAGTATCAACTGGGTAGTAGTGCCGTGCGATTAAGTGCTACTGCGTGGAGTCGTCATGATATGGTGGCGGCAGCTGAGCCGTTGCTACGACAGTTTGCCAGTAGCAATGAAGTATCGGTGAATCTAGCGACCGAGGTCGAAGGAGAAATGCGCTATCATGCTTGTTGTCGTAGCCCTGCTCGCCTATCTGTCAATTTGCAAGTTGGTTCAGCAGTGCCCGTAGCCCGAACCGCTATTGGACGCGCTTTTTATGCGGCTAGCTCGCCAGCGAGACAGGCTATCATTGACAGTAATTTAAAAGAGCATTTATCTACAGAGGATTATAACCACGCGCAGTCAGCTCTCTCTAAAGCAGCAGAGCATTATAAAGCGTATGGCTATACAGTATCAGATGGTGAGTTCTCTACTGATATATTGGCAGTGGCCGTTGGTGTCTTTGATGTTGCAACAGGTCAATATGCATATTCGCTCAATGCCAGTGTGCCTCGAGCAAATTGGGATGCGGACAATTATGCTCTGACGATGGTCGCTAAACTGCAAGTTCTTGCTGATAAGATCGGACGCAGTGCTTAGAAGGTTTCAGCATCGAAGAGGGTGGTTTAATAATACGTATAAAAATATTAGCTTATTGCTTATACTCCACTGGTTACTTCATGGGTTAGACATGCGCAAACTAAATCAGCAGTCGTAGCTTATTAATTGCATAGCTGCTTTGCAGAGTTTGAAACATTACCGTTATTGTCCGCCATCTTTTTAATAGCTCTGGCTTTAAACTCACCACTATAGGTTATCACTTTCTTGATCCTGGTAAACTCCTGTTATGATGCTTGGTTTACCTCTACAATTTCTTCAGCATAGCTCAATCTGAACTGGAAGTTAGGAGTCAGATAACATTTGAATTCATTTAAGTAGAAGGTAGAAAAAGCCATTTGATTAATGGCAATACTCTTACAAAAAAGGTAACTTAATAAATATAGACTAGAGTGTGTTTGACGGCAGGGGTCATTACTAATAGTACCTAATAAAAATAAGTCCTAAGCAACTCAGAATTGTCTTATAGATATGTAAAAACATCCCTGTTATATTAGACTCATGAGGGTTTGAAATAATCACTCACCTATACAAGGAAGCATAGAATGACAGGGATTGAATTTTAGGTGGTGTTCTAAAAAGTATGCTGGCATCAGACGTAGCCATAATTGACATAAAAGAACACCAGATCGAATACTTTAAAGTGATTATCAAGCTTTTTTGAGAAGCAACAAGTCTTTCTAACCGCTCGTCTTAATC
>NZ_JAKDUI010000075.1 GCF_030457785.1 Psychrobacter sp.
TTTTATGCAGGAAAATAGTGCAGGGTGTTACAAGATAGTGCAGGATGTTATAAAATAGTGCAGGAAAACTTAAAAAACGCATTTTAATGGTGAACTAGATAGAAGTGGGGCTGGATAAGTAATAAACAGGCGTCTGTGTGGCGCTATACTGCTATCTTCAGCGAACTGAAAAAACGATACAAAGCAACCGCTGTTGACGTATTTGTTGGTCAGCTATCAGCGTCTGGGATTGGTTTCTTAGACTTTTTTAAATTGAATGAACTATCATTTAAGACAAGGCTTGTATGACGTTATGACGAGGGATAGGAAAGTGGCAAAGAAGGAGCTAAAGGAAGAGATGGAAACGAGCGCAAAAATATTAAGAAAGAAAGAAAATATCATCAATGCTGCATTGATAATATTTTCCCAAGATGGGTTAAATGGCGCGCGGATGGAGAGCATTGCCAAAGAGGCGAATATATCTAAATCGAATATATTTTACTATTTTCAAAATAAAGAAGTTCTGTATATTGCCGTTTTAGAAAAGGTGCTGAGTGAGTGGCTATCTCCTTTAAGTGAGATTAACATCAACCAAGACCCAAAAAAGGCCCTTCAAACTTACATTGAGGCAAAATATGAAATGTCAAAAAAATCACCGGCAGCATCGAGACTATACGCCTTAGAAATCATGCAAGGGGCACCTCACTTAATGCCCGTACTAAAAGGACCATTGAAGCGTTTGGTTCGAGAAAAAGTGTCCGTAATTGACGGGTGGATTGCAGAAAACAAGATTAAACCTGTTTCTGCCATTCATTTAATTTTTCATATTTGGGCAGTGACTCAACACTATTCTGACTTTTCTAACCAGATTGAAGCAGTGTCTAGTCACACGTTAAGAAATAAGAAATTTGCCAAGGGCGCGTTAGATACGAGTATCCAATTGCTTGTAGATAGTTTGATTCTATGATTGGGCGCTGAGACTCGATGCTTAGGTTTGATACTGAGATTTGATTGTTAAGTTTCATTCAATTTCTTAGTAGATGCGCTAGAACGCTTGCGGTTGTACAGTGGCAAGTTGCAATATCACTAAAAATACGGCAGGCGCTGTGCATGCAAATAAACGTCTTTCAGCGTGACGAAAAGCACGTACTCACATCACGTGATTGCATATAGACACTGTCAGTTTTACTGATTGATATCGAAGTCTAAATCAGCGAACCACGCCAACCAAATATCCGTTAGCGGTTTGGTGTTGTTTGCTGACCAGTGCATTTCCAATGGAACGTACATCGCTTCCTTCAAGTCGATAAAGCAGCAACCGTTTGTTTGTAAGTTTTTCACGCAACTGGGCACCAACGCCATACCTTGACCGCTCGACACTTGAGTCAACAGTGCCTGCATGCTGGCTGGCTCACTAACCACGTTTGGCTGCAGATCAAGCTGAAAAAATCCAGTGATTAACGTATCGAATAGGCTTGGCGCATGTCGGCGCGCAAACAACGTTAGCGGAATGTCAGCAAGCTGAGTGAGGCTTAGTATTGGCTCATGTGCCAAAAAATGATACTCAGGTAAGGCCACCACAATCGGATCATCGAGCAAATGCTGTGAATTCACTATCGGTGCCCATTGGGCATCAATCGATCTTGAAAAACCAAGATCGATTGTATCGCTCAAAAAAGCCTCTATTTGCTCCCCTGCCGTCATCTCAAATATCTGCACATCAACGTCGTTGGCATAGTCAGTGAACTGTTTCAATAGCGCTGGCAAGAAGTGAGCACACGCCGAGCTCATATAACCAATCCGCAGCAGCCCTTTTTTGCCCTTGGCGATATCCCGAGCATGGCGTTTGGCCTGCGAACACTGGCGCAGTATGCCTTCTGCATCCCGATAAAAAGCTTTTCCAGCATCAGTAAGTTCCACATGCCGTGTGCTTCTCTCTAGCAGCACCACTCCAATTTCTTCTTCTAAAGAGTGGATATGCCGACTGATGGCTGACTGCACCGTATTCAGACGGCGAGCCGCCAACGAAAAACTGGCATTATTTGCCACCTCTACAAAGCTGGTCAGATGTTTGAAGTTCATTATATTAATGCCATATTAAGATAAATAGGTATCTAATATATCATTTTACGCATGAGTCTCTATTTTGTAAAATAACGCCATCATAGTCCACGAAATGAGAAGCATCTATGCAGTTATCCCGATTGGGCGAATACTCGTTGCTATTGGTAGCAATGCTAACCATCATGGTTGGTGCCGTCCTAGCCCCTGGTTTGCATACTATTGCACCTGCACTGGGTTTTGAGACGTACGCTCCTTTATTGCTGACTCTGCCAGCCCTCGGCGCAATTCTTTTTGCGCCCCTCTTTGGAAAACTGATCGATCGCTTTGGTGCTCGAACTACCCTATTGGCGAGTTTGCTGGGCTACTTTGTTTTCGGTATGGGCGGTATGTTTCTTCACGGACCAGTCATTGTAGTCGTCGATCGAATTGTTCTCGGTGCATTTGCGGTGGGAGCTATGGTGGCAGGTACCGTACTCATTTCACAGTGGTATACAGGCAAAGCCCGCTTGAACATGATCGCCAAACAAGGCATGGCCATCGAACTTGGCGGCGTCATCTTCTTATTTTTAGGTGGTCTACTTAGTGAGCTGAGCTGGCAAGCCCCTTTTATACTTTATGCTTTGGCTTTTGTGTGCGTGCTTCTGACGTTATATAGCATTCCAAAAAAAGAACCCTATCCTGAGGTGGCAAACAGTACTATCAATGACGACAAAACACAGCCCATAGCCCCTGTTATAGCCTACGCCGTTTTGGCAATGTCCTTGTTTTACACTATGTTTACCACATTGCCTGGGTTGCTGGCTGACTTGCAATTTACTGAATCACAAACCGGTTATCTGCTGTCATATATCTCATTAATCGCTGTTTTTACAGCGATGATAATGCCTAAGGTCGTAGGCAAGTACTCAGAAAACAACACGCTGATATTAGGCTTTACAAGTTTGGCGGTGGCACACGGGCTTTTCGCTACCAGTACAGCGACATCAGCGCTCATACTAGCAGCAACCTTTGCAGGAATAGGATTCGGCTTTTCCATTCCACTCTTAAACCACGCCACTGTGGAGCGCAGTACAGAGCGGAATCGCGGACACAATTTATCTTTGTTTGGTATGGCAGTATTTACAGGACAATTCCTGACGTCATTTTTTGAATTTGTGCCGCTAGCGAACACCTCAATTCTTCTGCTATGTGCTGTGGTTGGCGGTATTTGTGTCATTTATCTGAAGCTTCATCATCGTCTGGTACAGTCAGCCTGACTTTTTCCAACGATAAACTATATCTAACGATGAATTATCTAAACATCTCTAAAATCAAATGGCTTAATCTCAGACATCACTTACAACTTTATTGCTAATAAATGACAGATTATGTCTGTTATGTCATCATCCTTTCACATGAGTATCCTACTCTCCATATCCATCACGATGAATCATCGCTCTCAGATATTCATTATAAACACGTCTCTTCATAGTCGTTTTGTACCACTTATCACTCGCCCCGAGCATTGAATTAGCGCCTGCCAATTAGGGTTGTCTTTGCAACGGGTTTAATGGATTACGAATAAGGATACTAATAATGTTCAACCCTCGCCGTCATGAAACCACTGTCAAAAATGCGCTTCAATCAACTGAGCCACAATATAAAGCACCGCTCCGTCGAACGTTATTAAGCAAGTTAACCAAAGCGAGCTTAACCATGGTAATGCCCGTAGTATTGCTAACTGGGTTGAGCGCTTGTAACAGTGATGACGACAATGACACGGCCACCACGACGAACCCTGATACCAGCCATTATTCCAAAGTTACCTTCAACCCTGCTGGCAGCTACTTGCATGGTGATTTTGATGAGTCTGCCGCCGAAATTACCGACTTTCACCCTGCCTCTCAGCGTGCGTTTATCGTTAATTCCCAAAACAAAAAAATTGATGTTCTGGATATACAAGATATTCACAACCCAGTCCTAGAAGACTCGCTTGATGTCTCTGACATCGGTGGCGCTGTCAATAGCGTTGCCGTGCATGGCGATCTTGTGGCTTTGGCAGTACAAGCCGATGTTAAGACTGATAATGGTTATGTTGTCGTCTATGACGCCAATACCCTAGAAAAAATCACCAGTATCGAAGTGGGTGCATTACCAGATATGGTCACTTTTACTTCTGATGGCAACACAATATTAGCTGCCAACGAAGGCGAGCCAGATGATGACTACCAGATTGATCCAGAAGGCTCTGTAAGTGTCATTAATATTGCAGATATCAATCGTCCAATCGTCCAAACAGCGACATTTACCGATTTCAATTCGCAAAAACAAAACCTCATCGACGCAGGTGTCCGTATCTTTGGTCAAAAAGCCGATGGTACGATGAGCACGGTTGCCGAAGACGTAGAGCCTGAATACATCTCGATATCTGAAGACAACCAAACCGCTTATGTCAGTCTGCAAGAAAACAACGCCATCGCCATTGTCGATATTGCCAGCGCAACTATAAGCGACATTCAACCCTTGGGCGCAAAAGACCACTCACTAGAAGGCAATGAGCTGGATGTCAGTAACGACGATGGCAAGATCAATATCACCACATGGCCAATAATGGGTATGTACATGCCAGATGCCATTGACACCTACTCTATTGGTGACAAAACATACTTGGTAACGGCCAACGAAGGTGATGCGCGAGAATGGGGTGATTTCAGTGAGGAAATCAGTTTTGAAGACGTACTAGTAGACGGTAGCAAATTTAATACCACTGCCTGTCATGGACTAGATTGTGGTAGTGATGAAGCACTGGGCAAAATCGATTTTTCTGACGTCATGGGTGATGCAAATAACGACGGTGTGTATGACACGCTATATAGTTTTGGTGCCCGCTCATTTAGTATTTGGGATACTGAGGATATGAGCTCGCCAGTATATGATAGCGGCAGTCTGATGGCTGAATACACCGCCGATAAATATCCTGATAACTTTAATGCCAATAACGATGACAACAAGTTTGATAATCGCAGTGACAATAAAGGCGTTGAACCTGAGGGAGTTGTGATAGGACAAGTTGGCTCACAAACCATCGCTTTTGTTGGTCTTGAGCGCATTTCTAGTGTGATGGCTTTTGACGTAACAGACCCTATGGACGTCAAATTATTGGGAGAAATCAATACCCGTACCTTTGATGATGCCAACAACTCAGAAAGTGGCAATATAGATGGTGATTTAGGACCTGAAGGTTTGGCATTTATATCAAGTGAAGATTCACCATCTGGTCATCCGCTACTATTGGTTGGCTTTGAAGTCAGCGGCACATCAAAAATATTTGAGTTAGACTTTTCTGAAGAATAACTTCTCCAGTGACTGCTTTGATAAGCACTAATAAATTAAAGCCTTCGCAACAAACCTTCATAAAGCCTCTACTTTATGAAGGTTTTTTATTGGAGCATTTTAGATACTCACTAATTAACAGACACCCATAAATACTCACTCATAAACAGGCACTCATAAACAGACACTGCTGATAGTTACTGATTCACCAAAACCAGTAACCCAAACAAGCCACAAATCTATGATAGCACCTTGAAATATTGCCCTAAAACAGCACCCTAAAATAACAACTCTCTTCATAGGCGATTAGCTGCTACACTATCAGTCATTCAAATATAATCTGGACACCAGCCAGCTGAGTAAGAGTGCTACTTACAGCGAACCAATCGATTAGCGAGCTAAGCGATCAGTAGCCTATACAAGGTCGGCACTCTATCCAGCTTTTAAAGAATTACCATGCAAAAACTAGCTATACACCAGAAGCGTAATTTTCCGCACACACTGACACTTTAACGCCCTATCAAGACAATAAACCATGCATATTATAAGACGGCTTACAGCACTGTTCATTGGCACTTTTTTGGCAATGCCAAGTTATGCCGTCACTGTCGAAAAAATCATTCCTTGGGGTGACTACGGTGCGAGTACGCATATCTTTTACAAGAGCAACCACTCCGATACAAGCACCAACTTATTCAGCTCTAGAATCGAAATGTCCGCTGATAGCACGCAACGTTTATATTTTGAGTTTCACTCCAATACCAGCGCAGATACGATGCCCTCTGTCGACAACGAACCCACAGCAACAGACGGGCTGTACACGCTCATGGGTGTGACCATGCTGTTTGATGGACAAGCGGTTGCGATGCTAGGTTCTGCTAAAACATATTCTTATGTGGACGATGGCGCTCAGCATAATAGGAACGACGAGAACAATGAGAACAACGAAACTTATTATTCGTTCACCCCTAGGAACGCCAAAGGACATAGCGATTTAGTTCGCCTGCTAAAGAGCGCAACCTCTCCTGTCAGCGTCCGATTTAGGGGAGAAACCATTTATCTGCCAGTGATGGGTTTTATGAAAATCTGGAATGCTGATGAGCATCGCTAGCCTACATTGTGTGTTATCGCAATATTAGGACGCGTCCTAAGCATGGATTGATTTTGCAGCGTACGCTCTAAAAAACCCTGCAAGACCCACCAAGCATAAAAAAGACCTCAACCTCTGCAGATTGGGGTCTTTTTATATCAATGTGTCTCATCTTGAAGAACTATTCAAGGCTGTCAGGTTAGCGCTTTATAACGTCTAAATCATATAGTGATTAGAATTTATAAATGATTAGAACTTATAAGTGATCTTACCCGATACTGTCAGTGGTTCACCATAGGCAATTTGGTTAAAGCTAGAGCTATCTACATACTGCTCATCAAATAAGTTGTCGACATTGAGCTGCATGGCCAGTTTTTCACTGACATCATAGCGCGCCATCAAATTCACTAGCGTTACCGCATCTTGCGTGTATTTCTCGTCCAAACCACTGGCTGGATTGGTCATCATGGTGTATCGATCATCAGACCAGTTCACACCACCGCCAACCGTTAGGCCAGAAACCCAGTTGGACATATCATAGGTAGTGAATAACTTTAATAGTCTATCAGCGTAACCAGTGTTTACTGCATCGCCATACTTATCTTCGGCAATAAACTGCGTATAACCAATACTTGTTTGCCACTCTGGTGTTATTCTCCCCGTCACTTCAACATCGATACCAGTACTGGTTGCGCCTTCTGCGCCGATATAAGGTGTTGTTTCTGGGTCATTTGGATCAATATTATCGACGTCTTCCTGCGCTAAATTGTCCTGTTTGATACGAAAGACGCTAAACTGGCCTTGTACCATACCGTCATCACTACTGCTTTTTATACCCAGCTCATAGTTATCGCCTTCGATAGGATCCAAGTAGCTGTTACTTACATCCGTTTCTTCTTGCGGTTCAAAAATACTGGTATAACTGGCAAATAGCGTATGATTGTCAGTGACGTCATAAGTGGTCCCTATATAGGGTACCCATACAGAATCGTGCGATATGTCTATATCAGTACCGAAATTCACCCCTTCGTATTCGTAGTCAGTGACTCGTGAGCCTAAAATAAGGGCTAAAGGATCAGCCAACTGCAATCGCCCTGAAGCAAACACACTTTTCTCTTTGGTGGTTAGTTGAGTAGATAGACTTTTATCACTCCACTCAGGCTCTGCATAACTACCATCCCACTCTAGAAAGTTGTCGATAGGACCAAAATTAGGCGTAGCCGTATAACTGTAAGCGGTTAAGTCGTTCTTATTGTAGCTAGCACCAAAACGCACTTCATGAGTTTGACCAAATGCATCAAAATAGCCGTCGACGCTCGCCTGTACATTGTCTTGGTTTCGTTCACTCTCATAACGACCGTTATATACCGCTAGACCTTCCCCTGTATATTGATCTACCGTATTTCCTGATAGATAAAACAACTTGTCGTTAGATTCATTTTCGCTGCGGCTACCTTTTAACTCAAAACGCCAATCATCGTTAAAGTCATGAGTGACTGTACCAAAGTAAGTCTGGTTGGTGCTATTCCACTTAACCCAATCGACACTGGCATTTTTTCCGATATCCCACTCAGCCTTGCTACCATCTGCAAAGTAAGCCGGCAACGAACCCCACATAGTAGAGTTTTGCACATTGTCTTGATACGAAGCACCGACACTGACCTTGGTTGCCTCACTAATATCCGCATCAAGCACACCATAAAACAGTCCAAGCTGCTTATCTTCACGATCGATATAAGTATCACCATCTTGATATTCAGCGATGAAGCGACCGCGCACATCGCCATCCGCACTCAACGGCGTACTGGCATCAAGCGTCGCGCCGTATTTACCGTAGTGGTCAGCAGTCGCAGTAACAGTGGCTTCTGGCGTACGACTGTCCGCACGTTTTCTGACCAAGTTAATCGAAGCAGATGGTTGACCTGAGCCCGTAGTCAGTCCAGCCGCCCCGCGTACCACCTCGACTCTATCGTAAATCGCGGTGCTCGCTAAACTTTCACCGTTTGACCATTGTGAAACGAAATCAACATCTTGCCCGTCAATCTGATACTGATCGATATCAAAGCCACGCGCAGATGCACTATTACGCCCACCATCAATTTTTGCCCCACTGATACCCGGCGTGCTGCGAATGACATCGTCCACTGTTTCTAAACGTTGATCTTCGATTTGCTGATTGGTAATCGTCGTCACCGACTGTGGCGTCTCTTTAGATGTCAGCGTCAATCCTGTTGCCGTTGACTGACGTTCATAGACATAGTCTTCTGTGTCTTCACTGTTACTCAAGTTAGACGCTACGACTCGTATTGTCTCTAAGGTTGTAGAAGGCATGTCGTTCGACGATTCGCCTGCTTCAGTAGCGGCTGCACCACTTGCCGAGCCAGTGGACGGAATACTATCATTTGCGACTACCGTCTGGCTGGCGATGGAAACCATGATAGAAACAACAGACAGTGACAACAAGCGGTATGGCTTTTGAACAGCAAGTGTTGGGTGTGATTTAATCATATTTGCTCACAACAGGTATAAGAAAGTCGGAAGCTGTGTTTTGACAGTAACCGTAATGTTCAAATATTGTAATTACAAGTGTTAATAAAAACAATTATCATTAACAAAAAAATCGTTTTTATTGTAAAGCATCGCACTCATTACTCTTCATCACAGTCTCGGTAATTGAATCGGTATAGGACCGAAAAAGTCGGATTTATAGCCAGTTAAGTCAAGCCAATTACGGTTGATTGTAGCTAATTGCGGCCAATCACAAGACCACGATATATCAGCTTATGGCATCAAACAGATGTAGCTTAATATAATAAAATCCCCAGTCGTTAAACTGAGGATTCATTTTGACAACTTGGACGATGTTGACAATCGTGCCGAGCCATATAGCGCTATCGAAAACTGCAGTTACAACATAATTTGCGCTACCATGGCTGACCCTATGAATGTCCCCGTAAAGGTCAGTATCGCAACGACGGCGATTTTAAAGCCAGATTTTTTGAACAAATCTACTTCCATTTGTGAAATAGCAAATCCTGCATACGCAAGCACAGGGGTCAATAATTGCAATACACCCATTTTTGCTGTCTCTTCCAAAACATAGGCATTAAACGGAAACTGTGGCAAAGATATCAAAATAGCCACAATAGATATCCAAGCAATCGCCGGAACATTAAATGGTATAAATCGTTTTAAGAGCATACCGATGACACAGCAAGCAAACAAGATGAGCATGGCAGGCAATCCGGCCAATGGGTCGACACCCTGCCCTACCCAGTTGCTCAGTAGTAGAACCACACAAATCACTGCCAGTAACATAAAAGACTGAACCATCGATAATATCGCCGGCTCTTCCATCACGGCACTGAGGTCTGCTTCATTAGTCACGACATCTTTGTTCTTTTTGAGTTTAGTGACCAGTTTGTACAAAGCCTCTGTGAAAGGCAGCGCAACAAATAAGCTAACGAATAACCCCGTGGCATAAGTGAGTAGGTTGGAAGTCGCAGCAAACGCTGTAATGGTTTCTGCTTGCGTTGGTACTGTCTCTGCCAGCGCTGCTGAACAAGCGCCCATCATACTACCACTGCCGATACCACAAGCCATGGCAAGTGCACGCACATCGAGGACATCCATAGAAGCGATAATGCCAGCCATTAAAGAGAAGTATATAGCGCCAAACAACGTCCCCATGACATAGACACCCATGACACCGATACCTTCTGGACTCTGTAGCCCGTACTTATCAGCAATCAAAGCGACGTTTGGCTCTCGAGCCACAGAGTGCGTCGCCCCTATCGCTTCTCGTCCCATGCCAAAGACCAACACCGCCACAGGCAACGCAATCAAAACCGTCGCCACATTGCCTAGCTCTTGTAATAATAAGGCCGGACCCGCAGCGATAATCTCTTCGATATTCGGACCAACCCCAACACCAAATTTTGCAATAAACGGCATGATGCTCAACAAAATCGCATAACTGGCAAACTTCGCTCTCTCCTTCGTGATGACGGCTTTCATCGAAGGAATCACGTTAGGATTTAATAAAATTGCAAAGATAAAGGCATATAGCAAGGGCAACAGCACCAACACCCCAATGCCAATAGGTATCTTAATAATGCCGATCCACTCTGCGAGCAATGACACGGCAATCGCTAATAAATGCAACTTCCAATCCAGTAGGTGCTTGGTCATTGTCGGTGACAGCACGCTATTATTACTCATACTCATAATACCCATTTCCCTTCTATTTAATTAGGACTTACGCAAAACCAGAGATATATTGCCAACCTAAAGCATAGCGTAGTA
>NZ_JAKDUI010000076.1 GCF_030457785.1 Psychrobacter sp.
ACCTGAAAGAAACAACAGTTTTTATTACATTTAATTACAATATAACCGCTTGCTACTATCTAAGTTTCATGACAAATTAGAGTCATACCAATCACAAAACTTAAATGTTGATTTTAAGTGTTTACGAGTAGTACCGATTTCTACTGGTCATTAATTAGACGACAAAGGAACCGTCAAGACTGTGCGACAGGTGCTCATTCTGAGAGATATTAGGCTTAACAAGATTGAGTAGCGTGTTGGTAAGGCAAGATGGTAAAGGCAAGATAATGCTGTCATCTGTTGATTGTGAGTCATAAACAAAAGGACAATAATATGAATGTTTCTATCAGTGGTCATCATATCAGTGTTACCGAAGCTATGGATACAGCGGTTCGCGAAAAGCTAGAAAAAGTAGAGCGACACTTCGATCAGATACAGAGTATCCAGGTGATATTATCGCTCGATAACAACGGTGGCGTGAAGAGCCACAAAGCTGAGGCAATTCTACGAGCATCGGGTCAAGAGATGTTTGTTCAAGCGTCTGAAGATGACATGTATAAAGCCATTAATAACATGGCAGATAAGCTTGATAGACAAGTACGTAAGTATAAAACCCGGCAAGAGCGCAAAAAAACACAGGGTGCTGGACGTTATCCAGATCTAGGCTCTGCGGAAGTGTCACCAGCCGTATAAGTTTATTAGGGCGTAGTGAAGCCTGATCGCACAATAATTACTATAAAACGATTACTTCATTACGCTTTAATTTTTCATACTACGCTTCAAGTATCTTACAGGCTTCAAGTTCTTATAGATAGATACTGATATTTCCAAATTTAAACGAAAAAGACCTTAACATAGTAACTGTTAAGGTCTTTTTCGTTTAAGTGCTGCTGATATTATCTGAGATTTATCGTTTACAGTCACACTAAAAAATCATGCAGACATTTTTATAAAATCGAGGAGTCTTACAAGACTAAGGTGGCAAACAGTGCTACCCGCCACCGACTGCTTGCACCACTTCGATATTCATACCGTCGACGATACGCAGTTGAGCCAGCTCACTTTTTGGGACAAGCTCACCGTCGACTTCTACAGCATAGCGACCTTGACTCAGTCCAAGCTCATTAATGACTAACTGCACTGTTTGATGAGTTGTTTGTAGGCTTCTGCCATTGACACTAACGGTACTCATAATAAACGCTTCCTAATGATTTAATATTCCTTTGATGTAGCATGTTTTTAGTTACATATATTTCTATGCAGGCTTTATTTTGAAGGCTGATACTGCCAACCATAGCCATCCTGCGATCATCAGCATGCCACCTACGGGTGTGATAGCCCCAAACCAACGTGGTGCTCCTAATGTCATCGCATATAAACTACCAGCGAAGATAATAATACCAATTTGTAGTAGCCAAGCGGTGGTTTGCGTGACGTATTTAAGGCGAATTAGGACGCCAACGACGAGTAAACCCAGCGCATGAACAAATAAGTAGAGTGTTGCGGTATGCCACCATTCAATCTGCTGAACACTGACGATATTTTCTAAGCCATGCGCACCGAATGCCCCAAGGGCAACTGCGATGGCCATATTGATTGCTGCAATACCTATCCAATTTAACATAGAAAAACTCGTGTTCTTAAAGGCTCTCGCTACTGACTTAAGTGACTGTCAAAAAATACCAGCTACTGCTATTGCCAGCTACTGTTATTGAATGTCATCGGGCAAAATCACACTATCAATGGTCATGGCGTCACGGATTTTATCCATGGCATTTTTTTCAATTTGGCGCACACGTTCGGCAGAGATAGAGTAGACTGCTGCTAGCTCATGTAAGGTTGATTTTTGCTCAGACAGCCAACGTTGCTCGACGATATCACGCGAGCGATCATCTAGTGTGTCCATCGCCGTTACCAAGGCTGAGGAGTTGCTTTCTTCCCAGTTTTCTTCTTCTAGCTGCTCAGCAGGATCGATGCCATCTTCTAAAAATAACTGCGGTGCATAGCGACCATCGTCGTCGTCGCTCGACTGCGCTTCAAATGAAGCGTCGTAAGAGGTTAGGCGAGACTCCATCTCGAGCACTTGTTTGCGTGTGACGTTTAAGTCTTTGGCAATGGCATCGGCTTCGTCTAGTGTCAGCTGATTATTGGTTTTTTTCAGGCTGCGCAGGTTAAAGAAAAGCTTGCGGTGTGCTTTGGTCGTCGCGACTTTGACGATACGCCAGTTACGAATCACAAATTCGTGAATTTCTGCTTTTATCCAATGCACAGCAAAAGAAACCAAACGGACCCCTTTGTTTGGATCAAATCGCTTAACCGCTTTCATTAGCCCAAGGTTACCTTCTTGGATTAGATCTGCCTGCGGCAATCCATAGCCTGAATAGCTGCGGGCAATGTGAATGACAAAGCGCAGGTGAGACATCACTAATAGACGAGCTGCTTCTACGTCATCTTCATCATAGTAGCGATGTGCCAGTTCTTGTTCTTGCGTCGGTGTCAAAATAGGGATTTGGTGGACGGTATTAATATATGAGCCCAAATTGACACCAGGTGCTGATAAATGAGTTGGCATTGCAGGCACTAAGTCGCGGGTGCTGGTGTTACCAAGCGTACTCGAGTCATAAGGTGGACGCTGTGCAGCTGCTTTCAATGCAGCATCACGTTCTTCGTTTTTTATGGGTGCTGTATCGTCCGCTTTACTTGTTTCTGCAGCATCATTAGAAGTATTAGCCATATTCTTGACCTTGGTTAAATGGTTAAGCAAATAGTCAGATAACAATCTTTATAATTGTAAAGGATAGCGATGCTTATTTGCTATCAGTTTTGGTAATGATGAAGTGGTATATTGTATCGAAATGCTGTGCTGGTGTGCCACCAGATGGTTGCTGCTGGGTGACTTCGTTCACATCTAATAGCAAATAGTGGTCGCTGTTCGCTTGTTTGCTCTGGCGACAAAAAGCCATGATATCTGCTTGTGAGTTTGGGCCGGTAGCGATAACGTATAATGACTCGCCAGTCGGTACATCTCGTAGGCCGACTTTGGCTTTTAATAGTGGCATCGGGCAAGCGAGTCCACGACCATCGACGAATCCTTTGATGTTAAGTTCGGCATGTGCCACATCTGCGCCAGTATTTGATGCTATCTCGATCACTGGCAGTAATTTTAACATCTCATTTATGACTTGTTGCTCACTCTCAGGCAAGGATGTCATTAAACATATAGGACGTGGCGTGCGAGTGGTATTTGACTGAATATCAGCAGACATAAATAAACCTTAAAGCTATCTGTATTGTTTTACTTAGTATGTCGTTATAGACGGTTATTATATCAAATAGCCAGCGTGCAATTGCAGTTGAATAAAATCAACGCCGTGTTCGATTGATTAGAATTACATAGCGATGTTGCACGATAGTGACGGGCTGCTTGGTGATTGGTAGTCAGCGGTAGGCTTGAATTGACCTTCCATAGACAAGCTCGTATAGTCGGGGAGGCGTTATCAATCCTGAAAGCCGTCAATAAGCCGTTAACGTTGGGTAAACAGCCAATGAAACAATCCAATATACACACGATAGTCACGCATTTATCAGGATATCTATCAGACATGGGAGCGATTTTGTTTAAATCAAAGTTTAAATCAAAAATAAGTCGTATATCTGTTTCTATGCCCACTATTTATTCTATGTCGAACGCATCTATATCAGGCGTTGGCAAGTTAGGGCTGTCAGTCGCATTGTTGGCAATGACAACAGCGATTACGGTGCCAACCGCTAATAGCCAAGAAGCGTCACTTCCTTATGCTTCGTGGCAATCCAGCGATTCAGATGAAATAATACTGCCTAGTCTGCGAGGGCAAGGCCTCAGCTTCGATGAGCAATACCAAAATAAACTGCTGGGAGAGTGGTCGCTACGAAGCGCCAATAGAAGCATCAAGATGGAGCACGATCCATGGATCAACGAAACCCTAAAAAACATGACATGGCGTATCAATGCACAAGCACGGCAACAGGCACCCATGGGCTTGGTCATCATTGATAACCTAAATATCAATGCTTTTGCAGCGCCAGGTGGGGTTATTGGACTCAACACAGGGACGATACTGGCTGCTAAAAGTATGGATGAGCTGTCTAGCGTCGTGGCTCACGAAGTCGCGCATATCAGCCAGCGTCATTATGAGAGCGGTGCAGACGAACGCAAAAAAGCATTGCTGATGCAAATAGGTGGCTTGCTAGCGGCGATCGCCGCGTCTACTGTCGATGGTGATGCGGCGGCGGCAGTGATGATGGGCAGCCAAACGGCGACGATGAACAGCAGTATGGCGTTTAGTCGTAGCAATGAGCGAGAAGCAGACCGCATCGGTATGCAAATTATGAATCAAGCGGGCTACGATCCAAGGGCGATGTCGAGTTTCTTTGCCACGATGAATCAGCGCAGTCAACTCAATCAAGTTGAAAATCAGTTTTTACCGAGCTTTGTGCGCTCGCACCCACTTAGCAACGAACGTCTCAGTGAGGCTCAAAGCCGTGCTCAACAGTATCCTGCATTGTCATTGAGCCAACAGCAACGTCATCAGGCACTGTTTGATTTGCTCTATTGGCGTGTACAAAGCACGGGCAAGCATGCATCAGAAACAGCGCTGAAGGCGGCGGCCCAAAATAGTGTCGGTGCAAAGTTAGCATTGACATACCGGTATGGTGAGCAGCAGCGCTTTGATGAGGCTCATGATTTACTGGAACAAGTTACCCAACTGCCCGGCGAGCAGCGTCGAGGATTAGAGCCTTTATTATCGATCACTCATAGCCAACTATTGACTGAGCAAGGGAAGTGGTCACAAGCTGCTGATATGCTCGCTGGTCAGCAACGCCTGTATCCTGAACGTCGTGACTTGCGTTTGTATTTGGCAGAAGCATTCACCAATAGCAATCAACCCACCAAAGCACAAGCATTGCTTAAGCCGTTAACTGTGCAGCAGCCAAGTGACCGTTATGCATGGCAGAGCCTGCAACTTGCCAACGAAAAACTGGCAAAAACCACCACGTCCCCTCAGGTAGCAAATATTGCGACCATCAATGCTTTACGCTATCGCAGCCAAGATCAGCTGTGGAGTGGTCGCTATGACGGTGCCTTAACATCGCTAACGCAGGCCAAGCGACTGGCAGAGACCTTGCAAGCCAATAGCGCGCGTCCGCTTTTAGCCAATATTGAGGCAGAACTTAAACAGGTAAAAATCGCCAGAGACTTTGAGCCTTAACCTTAAAGCCTTAGTACAGACGCTAAGCAGTCACTGGCAATCATCGGCGGTTATCTCAAAAATACGCCAACCATAAACTCACGGTAGCGTATTAGCCTTGCAGTGCGTTTTTTACCAACTTCGAGATGACAGCGGGGTCAGCACGACCTGCGGTCTTGCTTTTTAATGCACCCATCACACTGCCCATATCTCGCATTGAGGTCGCACCTTGTTCAGCGATTTCGGCACTTACCAACGCTGCGAGCTCATTATCATCTATTTGCTGCGGCATAAACTCATTGATAAGATCAATTTCGAACTGCTCTTTGGCTGCCAAATCATCACGACCGTTTTCGGTGAAAATAGCGAGAGATTCTTGGCGCTGCTTTAGCTGCTTTTGTAGTACTTCTAACACGTCTGAATCATCTAGCTCTATTTGACGATCGATCTCGATTTGTTTGACGACTGATTGAACGTTGCGCAACACTTTGACGCGCTCAAGCTCACGCGCTTTCATAGAGGTTTTGATGTTGTCGGCTAAAGCTTGTTTAAGCTGGCTCATTGTTACTATCCTTGTTCGTTAAATACGATTCGTTTAATTTTAATATACGGTCTAGTCTGGTAGCAATTTTTGACGACAGATTTGGCCGTTGATGATAAAAATTGTAGCATAAAAAAACGCCACTGATATCGATAGATAGCAGCGGCGTTCGTGTAACACTGGTATTTAACCAATCAAATTTTTGATTAGTACATACGAGTGGTACGAATAGTTTCGCGTTGTAATTTTTTCTTATAACGCTTTACAGCAGCAGCTTTTTTGCGCTTGCGTACTTGCGTTGGTTTTTCGTAAAACTCACGCTTACGTACGTCTGATAATACACCAGCTTTTTCGCAAGCACGTTTGAAACGACGGATAGCGATATCAACTGGTTCGTTTTCTTTAACCTTAACTGCAGGCATGAAGACTCCTTGATTAGGATGAGATATGAAGGCATTAGTTTGGCTGTGTATTAGTATTTAGCCGTAATATCTCAAGATTACTGGCATCAGCTCAAACTAGGATAATATTGTGTATTAGCACAAGGGCAGATATTCTAAGGGTTATCAATGTTAAAGTCAATTATTTTTTCCTATTAATGCATATTAATCATAAAGTTGCGTGATATTTTGCTGAGTGTGTGTCGTCAGAATAAACATGGTCATTTAAATTGAGGACTGTGTTTGCGAGCGAATCAATAGATAGGTTCATCAAATACAGGCTACCACGAAGAAAAAACCTTACTGTCTATAACGGTTTGTCTGGAGTTTGTGCTATGATTATTCGCATTATATCAATCGTTTTATGAGCATTTTATTGAGGGTGTTGCAATGAAGAAATCAGTACTAAATACGGTGTTAAGCACAGCATTGATCGCCGCTTTGGGCCTTGGTATTAGCGCTTGTGGTGGTCACGGCGACGATCACGCAGTAGCGTCAAAAGATCGTGTCGATGAAGCTTCGGCATTGGCTCGTGAAAACGCACCTGCTCCTGAGGAGATGGACTTTCCAGAGACAGCGCCTGTGGTTGCTACCGAAGGTGCAGAGACTACTGACGCTACTGCAACGGAAGCAGAGGGTACAGATACGACTGAAGCGGCTGTTGAAGGCGAAGACAGCGAGGCCGAAGCGACCGATACGGCGGAAACAGGCGCTGAGGCTGAGCCAGTAGCAGAATAAACGTTCGTTTTTCACGAGTTTTATTTGTTCGAGCTTATGCTTTTAGGTCAGTGAGCAGTTATCAACATGAAGTATTTAGTAGAGATTTCAGCATGATGCAATTTCGGCAACGTATGAGCATATTAATTAGGCCCATCACTAGTGCGGCCGCTCTATGTGCATTATTGTCACTGTCTGCCTGTAGTAGCGAGAGCACAGATGCTGAATCTGCCGCTAGCAATCAGCCTACTGATACACCGGTAATGGAAGAGGAAGCGACTGTCACAGAGTCTGAAACTGTGACACCTGAGCCGGTGACCGAAGCAGACTCTGTTAGCACAGTGGCTGTTTTCGCTGAAACAACGCCTGCCGAAGATGAGGCAGAACAACAAGCGACTGCTGATGCAGCCGCGATGGCGTTGCCTGCTGATGCAGGGGTAATGACCTATGAAACCAACTGTCAGGTTTGTCACGCAGCAGGTTTGCTGGATGCGCCCAAATACGGTGACCAAGCAGCGTGGGCGCCGCGTCTGGCTAAAGGTACCCAAACGCTATATCTGCATTCGGTACAGGGTTTTAATAAGATGCCTCCTCAGGCTACAGATAAGGTCAGTGAAGCACAGGTCCATGCGGCGGTAGATTACATGATAGATGCCGTGAATTGACCTTACATATAGAATATATAGTCTATTGAAATTTGTTAAAATGACCGTCATTGTGACTGACAATGGCGGTTTTTTTTGGCATGTCCGTGATGCAAGAAACGATATAAAGGCAAAGGTATGAAAGTATTGGGTTTGGAGACGTCTTGTGATGAGACGGGGCTAGCGATTTTTGATAGCGAGCAGATGAATAGTGATAATCAAGGTTTGGTTGGTCAAGTCCTGTACTCACAAATAGAGCTGCATGCACTCTACGGAGGTGTCGTGCCCGAGCTTGCCAGTCGCGACCATATCCGCAAACTTGTGCCTTTATTAAATGAGCTGTTGGATCAATGTGATGTCAAAAAAAGCGAGATTGATGCCATTGCCTATACCAAAGGACCAGGTCTTATCGGTGCTTTAATGACGGGTGCGCTATTCGGGCGTAGCTTGGCGTATGGGTTGGATATTCCGGCGATTGGTATCCATCACATGGAAGGGCATTTGCTTGCACCGTTGATGGGTGCGAATCCACCTGCATTTCCTTTTGTGTCATTATTAGTTTCTGGCGGTCACACCTTGCTTATCGCGGCGCATGGCGTTGGGCAATATGAAATATTGGGTGAGTCGATAGATGATGCGGCGGGTGAGTGCTTTGATAAAGCCGCCAAGATGCTTGGTTTGCCGTATCCTGGCGGTCCTAATGTGGCTAAGTTGGCCGAAACAGGCAATCAAAATGCCTACGACTTGCCGCGCCCCATGTTACATCGTGGTTTGGATTTCTCTTTTAGCGGTATGAAGACCGCTGTGCATAACCTGATCAAAGACACGCCGTACTCAGGAGGATCAGGAAATGACGGCGACAGTGATCCGCAAGTGCGTGCGGATATCGCCGCCAGTTTCCAGCACGCTGTGGTCGATACGCTCGTGAAAAAGTGTGTGAAAGCGCTAAAGCAAGCAGGCATGAGTCGCTTAGTCATCGCCGGCGGTGTCAGTGCCAACTCCCATTTGCGCAACACGTTAGAGGCAGAGTTGGCTAAAATAAATGCGACTGTGCACTATGCGCCGCCTGCTTTATGTACGGATAACGGGGCGATGATTGCCTACGCTGGTTATGAGCGACTGCAAGCGGGGCAATCAGATGGTTTGGCGGTCAGCTGTGTGCCACGTTGGCCGATGACAGAACTGCCTGCCGTGTGATGTCTGTTTTTTACTTAGGGTTTGTTGAGCGTTTGGTTACGGTGCTGACAGACGCTAATATCAGGTTCATCAAAAACCACCCATATTAAGGATAAGCTATGCAGTGGCTCGCCATTGGTTTAGGAGCAGCGTTCGGCGCTTGTCTGCGGGCGTGGCTATCACGTTTTAATCCGTTACACAGTTGGATACCATTGGGTACGCTGAGCGCCAATATTTTAGGCGGGCTGCTGATAGGTTTGGCGTTGGTGTGGGTCGAGCGAATGGGTAGCGGACTGTCTGACAATGTACGAGTGTTTGTGGTCACCGGATTTTTAGGTGGTCTGACTACCTTTAGTACCTTTAGCGCTGAGGTATTTAGCTTTATGCATGATGGGCGGCTGCTGGCTGCGCTTGCATTGATAGGACTGCACGTGGGGTTGACGTTGCTTGCCACGGCATGTGGGTTTTATTTCTTTAAGTTGGTGTTGTAGCCGTGTTTTATCATGCTTTGTAACGATTCTATGCTTAACAGGTCCTAGCGTTCAATTATTTAACGACTCATTAAAAATAATCTTATTTGAAAAAGGGTCTACTACTTCAAATACTCTGTCGCCCCAAGGTGCCTGTATGATTTCTGGGCGACTATATTTATAGTTTGTCGCCGTGACTTCATGGTATAGCGCATCAAGACTATTGGTATTCACAAATACTTTTGCGCCAGGACTGCAGTCTGCTGAATGTTCACTCAGATGGAGTTTTAAATCACCTTTAGAAACCTGCATGTAGATAGGGTCGTCACCAGAAAACCGATGCTCCCAATCAAGCGACATAGACAGGAATCCTAAGTAGAACTCTTTTGCTTTTACTTCATCAAATATTCTCAGTATTGGGATGGCTTCGAGTCTCATATTTAGACCTCTTCAATGTCGTAATTTAAAGGTAACTATTCAGGATTGGGGATGGCGGTTTATTAATGTGTTTGAGGGATGACATAGCTGGTTCCATTGGGGTCCACTTTAAGAACTGTGTGTGGCAAAATACGTCGTGATATAGTCAATCCAAGATAAAAGAAGCACATCCCATATCATGAAACAGCTTTGGTAAATTATTCTCCATCCACCCTTGTTGTAGAAACTTAGCTTGTGCCCATTTCTTTTCGATAGGATTTAAATCAGGACTATAGGGTGGTAGAAATAAAAGCCTATGACCCTGCCTATTAAAATGAATCACTTATTCCGAACTGGGGCTATAACGATCATTTTGATTCCTCTTTTACCATCGCTTTAAATCTATCGGAAAAGTCAGGTAAAACGGAACGCACTGTATTCCACGGAGAGAGGGATGCAACACCCATTGGATCCTCATAAAACTCAGCTGCAGCTTCTTTGATAGCCTCTTCAAAAGCTTCGACTACATTTATCTCATTTTGGCGGTTATACTCAAGGGAGTTTATCTTACTGAGTGCATTGTACTTTGAAATCTCAATACGCGATTGCTGGTAGTATGAAGCAAGGAGTGTTTTAAAAGAGGCTTCTGAAAAAACCACTCCCTCTTGAGCTAAAATTCTAAAAAGAGTTTTAGCTATATCGTTTGCCATCTTGTAAATGCCACCATCTTCACTTTTTGAGCCTAAGTTTTGATGTTTATGCTCATAACTTTCCATGATTTCTGTTTGACAGATACGACGGTTTGAGGTGTTTTTATAAACTTCTGAGAGTGTTGAAACCTCAAGTCCCCAAGTAGGAGAAATCGCAATACCACGACCAAGAGAGCGGATAAATGCGAACTCTCCAGAGAGGGCATAACGAAAACTCTGCATATACTGCAAGTAGCGGTTTGAGCCAAAAGTAATCTTGAGTGCTTTTATGAGTGGTGTATAAAAAAGACGGGTCACACGACCGTGGAGCTTGTTTGTAACGCGAGAGTAATAGCCTTTGATGAACTACCCACTACCTTAGAGGTAGGGGTTTCTTAGGTAATGCTCATACTT